>NZ_JVIQ01000073.1:0-52010 GCF_001072745.1 Streptococcus sp. 400_SSPC
CTTCAGCGTTCTACTTGCATGTATTAGGCACGCCGCCAGCGTTCATCCTGAGCCAGGATCAAACTCTCATTAAAATAATTGTTTGTCTTAAACTCATTCTGTCACTGACAGATTTATTGTTTTTTTCATTGTTCAGTACTATAACCTTAGTTATAGTGCCCTGCACATTGGTTCGTCTTGTTCAGTTTTCAAAGGTCTTTGTCGCTCTNGCGCGACAACTATATTAGTATATCACGTCCATATGTCCTTGTCAATATCTTTTTTCTATTTTTTTAAATTTTTTGTTGTTTTTTTATTTAGAAACTTTATCTTCCTTTAACATAGGAAAGCTCCTGTATGTTCTATAGGAGCTTTCTTAGTGTATTAGCTTATTTTTCTTTGACTTCAAGAAGTCCTACATCTCCATCTTCGCGACGATAAATAACATTTGTTGTATTATCTTCCACATCTTTGTAGATGAAGAAATCATGTCCCAATAGTTCCATTTGTAGAATGGCTTCATCTAGTTCCATTGGTTCAATGTCAATCGTTTTTGTGCGGACAACTTTTTCAAGAGCAACGCTTTCCTCAACCAGAGCGTCTGTAAAGATTTTGCTGGTTGCAGATTTGCTACGATTTTTCTTTTCAATTTTTGTTTTATTCTTTCGAATTTGACGTTCAATCTTATCAACTACCAAGTCGATTGATCCATACATATCTTGAGAAACATCTTCTGCACGAAGTGTAATGGAACCAAGTGGAATCGTGACCTCAACTTTTGCAGTTTTTTCACGATAAACTTTTAGGTTTACGCGGGCATCCAATTCTTGCTCTGCTTGAAAATATTTTTCAATTTTTTCGAGTTTAGAAACGACGTAGTCGTGAATGGCTTCTGTTACTTCTAGGTTTTCACCACGGATACTATATTTAATCATATAAGTACCTTCTTTCTAAACGTTTTTCTTTTTATATCTATATTATAACGCTTTCATTTTGTTTTTGCAAATATATTTTTGATTATTCTATCTTGCTAATGAAAAAGATCTTATTTCTTTCACCCCATTTACAATTAACATTTCTTTGGCTCTTTCGATGGTTGCTCCTGTTGTATAGATATCATCCACTATCACTATATTCTCAGGCCAGCTTTGATTTTCTGGCTCTATTCGTTCAAAGGCTTGTTCTGCTTTCAATCTTTCCTTTTTATTTTTTTGTGATTGGGCCTTTGTATCCTTTTTTCTCAATAGGTCTTGATAGTGAATCCCTGCATATTCTAATATGGCTGTTACTTGATTAAAGCCTCTCTTCTCTTTTCTCTCATCGCTTAAAGGTATGGGAACTATGGTATAGCCTTTATAGTTTTTTAGCTCTGCCTTCATTTCTTCAGCAAAGAGACAAGCTAACAATTGGTCACCTTGAAATTTGTACCTTTGAAAATATTCCTTCATCTCTTCATTATAATAGTAAAGCGCTCTATGGTTTACCTTCTTTCCTTTTCGTTCCCACTCTTTGCAATCTTCACAAGAAGTCTCTGAACTTTTTTTACAACAAGTCTTGCAACTAGCTTCACTAACTGGTTCAAACTTGTTTTTACAGTTCTCACACATAGTGAGATTCTCTTTTTTCATCAGGATGAGACCTCTTAAGGATTGCTGGTTAGTCAGCTCTTCATCACATAGCAAACAATCACTCAAAACCCTGCCTCCCGATTCATTTCTTTTATTTCTTTAATGGCTTGTGTCATTTCTTTGCTGGTTCCTTCTGCTAGGAAAAGCAATTCGCCTGTGGGTCTTTCCATACTTCTTCCCACACGACCAGCAATTTGGACCAGGGCGCTCTTAGTGAACAGCCGATGATTGGCCTCAATTACAAACACATCGACTTTCGGGAAGGTGACTCCTCGTTCCAGGATTGTCGTTGAAACAAGGATGGTAATTTCTTGGTTGCGAAATTTTTCTACCAGTTCCAGCCTATTTTCTGTTTTAGAGGTCACCAGTTCGATGATTTCATCCTTGAAGGCCCTTCTTAATAGACTGAGGATTTTTTCTCCTAATTCGATTTCTGATACAAATAGGATCAGGGGGAAGGAGTTTTTACGTTGGTCTTTTATTAGCTTGAGTAACTTCCCAGGCACTTGTTTCTTTTCTACTTTCTTTCGTAGATCTTTTAGCCATACTTTTCTAGGAATCACTAAAGGATTTCCGTGAAAGCGTCTAGGTAGGCTAACGCGTTTAATCTCCTGTTTTTTGACTTTTTTATCTAACTCTTTTGTAGAGGTAGCTGTCAAATAGATGAGCTTCCCATTCTTAGTTTTGGCATTTGAAACGGCATGATAAAGAACGGGGTTATCAACAAAAGGAAAGGCATCAACTTCATCGATAATGAGGAGATCGAAAGCCTGGTAAAATTTTAGTAGTTGGTGGGTGGTGGATATGACAAGAGGCGTTCGAAAATAAGGTTCTGAATCACCATGCAACAAGGAGATGGGACAGGAAAAATCCTTGGTCATTCGTTTATACAATTCAATACACACGTCAATCCTTGGGGTAGCAATGCAAACACAAGTCCCTTTTTTAATTGTTTCCGCTACCACTTGGTACATCATTTCCGTTTTACCTGCTCCTGTTACTGCGTGTACCATCATTGGCTGGCTTTCTGTTAAGGATTGAACCAACTCCTGAGAGACCCGACTTTGAAAGGAAGTTAAGGTGCCCTGCCATCTTAGGACTTCTTCTTGCGGAAAGGCTTGCTGGGGAAAGTAATAGAGTTTTTGATCGCTCCTAACTCTTCCTAATTGAATGCAAGCTCTACAATAGTAGCTTCCTATCTGTAGTTTCCATCTAGCCTTATCAATCTTGGTCCCACACCGATTACAAAACAAGCCCGTCTTTTCCTCTACCATAGCTGGCAGTTCCTGGGCTTCTCCAAGCAGTTCCACCTCCAATTGGTCTTGGGTGAACAAGCGTCCATAACAATCTTCAAGTTTCATACTTATATATTCGTAAAAGCTCGCAGTTTTAAGAGTTTTTTTGTAAAATAAATGTATGGAATACAAGACTTTTAAAGAGGACGGTCTCGTCCAAGAAGAAATTAAAAAATCCCGCTTTCTTTGCCATGTTAAACGAGTTTATACTGAAGAGGAAGCTCGCGACTTTATAGCCGCTATCAAGAAGGAACATTACAAAGCAACTCATAATTGCTCTGCTTTTGTCATTGGAGAGCAGTTTGAAATTAAACGAACCAGTGACGATGGCGAACCGAGTGGGACTGCTGGCGTACCCATGCTGGGTGTTTTAGAGAATCATGAACTGACCAATGTCTGCTGTGTCGTCACTCGTTATTTTGGAGGCATCAAGCTAGGAGCCGGTGGACTCATTCGCGCTTATGCGGGCAGTGTCGCACAAGCTGTAAAAGAAATCGGTCTCGTCGAGATCAAGGAGCAGGTCGGTCTAGGGATTAGCTTGACTTATCCCCAATACCAAGAGTTTGCGAACTTTTTATCCGCTCACCAATTAACAGAATTCCATACAGACTTCACCGATGCTGTCTTTAGTCTGATCTATGTAGATAAAGAGCAAAAAGAAGATGTGATTGCTGACCTGATTGATTTTTACCATGGAAAAATTGAGATTAGTGATCAGGGATTAAAGGAAGTGGAAGTTCCTATCCCGTTATAAAAAAAGGCTATCGCATCGATAGCTTTTTTATATTTTACAAATCTTCTTACTGGCGGTATACTGGATACACTAACAAAGGAGTGTATATCGTATGCCAATCTATCAAAATATTACAGAATTAATCGGAAAAACACCTATTGTAAAATTGAATCACCTAGTACCTGAAGGGGCTGCTGATGTCTATGTTAAATTAGAAGCCTTCAACCCTGGTTCATCTGTCAAAGACCGGATTGCTCTTAGCATGATTGAAAAAGCAGAACGAGATGGACTTCTTCAACCCGGTTCTACTATTGTTGAAGCAACCAGTGGAAATACAGGAATTGGTTTGTCATGGGTCGGGGCTGCCAAAGGGTATAAAGTCGTCATCGTCATGCCTGAAACCATGAGTGTTGAACGTCGAAAAATCATTCAAGCTTATGGAGCAGAACTTGTTTTAACTCCAGGTAGTGAAGGAATGAAAGGAGCTATCGCTAAAGCAGAAGAAATCGCTGCAGAACGAAACGGTTTCCTTCCCCTCCAATTTAACAATAGCGCCAACCCAGAAGTCCATGAAGCAACAACAGGACAAGAAATTTTAGAAGCTTTTGGACCAAATGGATTGGATGCTTACGTCAGTGGTGTTGGAACTGGTGGAACTATTTCAGGTGTTTCTCATGCCTTGAAAAAAGTCAACCCAGCTGTCCAAGTCTATGCAGTTGAAGCAGATGAATCAGCGATTCTTTCTGGTGAAAAACCTGGACCACACAAAATCCAAGGATTGTCAGCAGGTTTCATTCCAGAAACGCTGGATACCAATTCTTATGATGGCGTAATCCGCGTCACTTCTGAACAAGCTTTAGAATTAGGTCGCTACATTGGTGGAAAAGAAGGATTCTTAGTTGGAATTTCATCTGCCGCCGCTATCTATGCAGCAATTGAAGTCGCTAAAGAGCTTGGAGCTGGTAAAAAAGTCTTGGCTTTGGCACCGGATAATGGAGAACGTTACCTTTCAACTACCCTTTACGATTTTGACAAAGAATAAGAAAGAGGCTACGATGTAGCCTCTTTCTTATTTTCCTTGACTAGTGTCACTCAAAAATTCTTTACTTTCTTTAATCCAAATAGGTAATTGCTTGGCTAAAGGAGTAAAACCAATCTTATGGCGATCATTAGAAAAACGATGATGGCGAAATTGCTTTCTGTTCCCAGCTTCTAAAGTACGAAGAGACAAGCTAGCCTTCCCAGAGTATTCATCAATATCGATAACCTGGGTACAAACTTGATCCCCAATTTTTAAGATATCATGAATGTTGTCGATATATCCACTGCGGATTTCAGAAATATGGATCAAACCGGTTACCCCTGTCTCTAATTCAACAAAGGCTCCATAAGGTTGCAAGCCTGTCACAACACCCTTGAGTTTATCCCCAATTCTCATGCTTCTCCCTCAATGTCAATCGATTCCATGACCACATCTTCTTTAGGTTTGTCCATGGCACCTGTCTCAACTGTCGCAATTGTATCCAACACTTGATAAGAAGCTTCATCCATCAACTGACCGAATACTGTGTGACGACGGTCCAAATGAGGAGTCCCTCCTTCTTCTGCGTAAATTTCTGCAATAGCTTCAGGCCAACCACCACGAGCAATTTCCTTTTTAGAATAAGGAAGGTGTTGGTTTTGAACAATGAAGAATTGACTACCGTTGGTATTTGGACCAGCATTGGCCATGGATAGCGCACCACGGATATTGTACAACTCCTCTGAGAATTCATCTTCAAAAGACTCTCCATAGATGGATTCTCCACCCATACCTGTTCCAGTTGGGTCCCCACCTTGAATCATGAAATCTTTAATGATGCGGTGGAAAATCACTCCATTATAGTAGCCATCTTTCGCTAGCGCAATAAAGTTTGCTACTGTTTTCGGTGCTTGATCAGGAAAGAGAAGAATCTTCAGATCTCCATAGTTGGTATGAATCGTCGCAATTGGTCCTGTTTCTTGATCCATTTTTGTTTGTGGTAAGTGCAATTCTTTTTCAACCATTTTTAACTCCTCTAAGGCATGTAAGATGCCATCTTCTTCTAAATTTTTTGTGACATAATCTGCTTTTGCTTTTAATGCATCCTGGGCATTCCCCATGGCAATCGCTAAACCAGCATAGTCAAATAGTTCTAAGTCGTTCAATCCATCCCCAAATGTTAAGACATTTTCTGGTTTGAATCCCAATTTTTCGACTACTTTTGAGACACCGTGAGCTTTGGATTGCTGATCCAAGACAACATCTGATGAGATTGGGTGCCAACGAACCAAACGCAATTCCTGCCCCAAAGCTTCTGGGAGAGCATCAACTGTTTTACCAGTCTCGAAAGTCCACATCTGATAAATGGGATGCTTAGCAGCAAAATCAGGATCTACTGGTAGCTTTGGATAAATGGGGTCAATAGCCCGGCTCATCTCTTCTGTCCGAGCTGAAAGAGCTGCTTGATGACTCCCAACCAAACCATAATGAATTCCTACTTGCTTGGCCCAAGCAATAAAGTCTTGAACAAGTGGATTTGGTACCCTTTCTTCATAAATGACATTCTCCTTACGATCAATCACGTAGGAACCATTCAGAGTGACGTAAAAGTCAGGTTGGAGAGCCTTGATTTCTTCTGGCACTCCAAAAATCCCTCTTCCACTAGCAATAGCTGTGTAAATTCCTTTTTCTCGTAATTGAGAGAATACTCTGGTGACCGAAGCCGGAACATAACCGGTCTCAACATTTCGTAAGGTATCGTCAATATCAAAAAATACTATTTTAATCTTTTTTGCTTTGTAGCGTGTTTTTGCATCCATGTGGGTCTCCATTCAGTATGCTGTCTATTATAGCATGTTTTTGACTAAAAATCTTCCTGAGAAACCAAGTGATGCTGGAAGGCATAGACCACTGCCTGAGTACGGTCGCTCACTTCTAATTTTGACAAAATATTCGACACATGGGTCTTGACTGTTTTTAATGAAATGAATAACTCATCAGCAATTCGTTGGTTTTCATATCCTTTGGTTAGCAAAGCTAAGATATCTCGTTCACGCGCGGTCAGGTCGTCATGGAGTTCCACGTGGTTTTTCCGATACTCTACTTTTTGGCTGACCTCTGTCTCAATTGCTAACTCTCCCTGTTCCACCTTGCGAATGGCCCGTAAAATTTCCTCTGCACTAGAGGTTTTGAGCATATAGCCCTTGGCTCCCGCATCCAAGACAGGATAGATTTTTTCATTGTCCAAATAGGATGTCAAGATCAATATTTTTGCATCTGGCCACTCCTTTAGGATCGCGAGTGTCGCTTCAATCCCGGTCATATGGGGCATGACAATATCCATAATGATGACATCTGGTCGCTCTTGTAAGGCTAACTCTACACCTGCTTGACCATCACTGGCTTCTAGGACTTGATCAATCCCATCTTGCATACTTAAATAGCTTTTTAAGCCTAATCGGACCATTTCATGATCATCTACTAGTAATAATTTCATCATCTTCTCCTTCTACTAACGGCACTTTAATATCAATAGCCACTCCCTTTTTGGGACTGGTCAAAATCTTAATCCTTCCTGCCATGTCATCTACTCGATCCTGAATATTCTTCATACCGTAACTTAGTTCACCCAAAGATTCTGGATCAAACCCCACTCCATCATCTGCTAATTTCAGATGGAGAGATTGTTCTGTTTGCAAAAGATAAACATCCAATCGCTTCGCATGGGCATGTTTTAGTGTATTGCTCACTACTTCTTGTACAATTCGAAAAATATGCTCTTCAATAGTTTTTGGTAACTTTTGAACATCGTGTTCAAAATAAACTTCTAAATTACTCTTCTCTTGTAGTTCTCTAAAAATCACCTGAAGACCTTCTACCAAGTTTCGACCTTCTAATTCTGTCGGCCGCAAGTGTAATAAGAGAATCCGCAAATCATTTTGAGCGGTGTTTAGAATTTCTGTGACCCCCTTCAACTGTTGCCCAACTTTAGGGAGTTGAAGAACTTGATCCTGACTGGCTACACCGGACAAAATCATATTAGCTGCAAATAATTCTTGGCTCACTGTATCATGGAGATCTCGGGCAATTCGCCTGCGTTCTCTCTCCACAATCTCTTCTTCATTTTGCATAACCCGATTTTCTGTTCGTTGCAAATTTTCTGTCAGGCGTTTGAGCTTGCGATCCAAGCGTTGAAACTCTTCATTAATCTCTTTGTTTTCTCCGAGTTTTAGCTTCTTGCCTTCGAGCAAGTTTCTCAGGTTTTTTTGGACGGTGTTCATGATTGTAAATTGAATCAATTTAATCAATAAAATCATCAAAATAGTCAGAGCAACCGTCAAGCCAAAACCAATAAACAGAAAAGCACGCAGTTTGGATAAATCTTCCAATAGATAAGTCCACTGAAAGTCGAAAAGACCAAAAATAGAATGGATAATAACAGCTAGAATTAAGACCGTATAAAGGAAGATTAAAAGATAGTCTGTTCGTTTCATCCTCTGACGACCTCCACATCTCCTACAATCCCCGCAATAACAAGCTTCACTGTTCGATGGGAACTTCGATAATTCGGTGTCTCCATGCTTACTGTCTCATTTCTCAATTTTCTAGGTTTTTGAGAGAAGAGGCGCAATTCTCCATACAAGGTATTCACCTGCAAGCTCAGCTCCACATCCACCGGTAAAATAATTTTCGTATTGCCAAACATCTTTCTCATGATGATGACATTGTCATGATTCACAACAATCACTTCGTCTAAATGGATCGTATCCCGCCCCACTAAACGAGTAATCGTTAAATCACGAAAATGGCAGTTTACCTTTGAAAAATGATGCAGATCCCCAATCCAAGGCGTTTTCTCTTGTCGGATTTCTACATCTTCCTCATAATCTATCTTCACTTCTTCATTTTCACGGTAAAAATAGGGATAAGCCACCAGCATGGCATAGACAACAGCAAACAAAAGCGCAGCAATGACATAAGGATTTAACATGACAATAAAAAACAGCAGAATGCTGGATGCCACTAAAAGAAAGTTACTCCGCTGTTTTCCGATGTAATAATACAATAGAAGCAAGCACAGAACCACGATTAGGACGATACGAGATATATTTCCCGCTAAAATAGTGATTGCAGCCATGGTGAGTAACAAAGCTTCAACAAACACAAACAATTGAATCTTCCACATAATTGAACCTCTCCATTCTATTTTATCAAAATTCTAAAGGATTCGCTTCCGCCTCTAGAAGGATTCATTCCAACTCTCTCTTTACTAAAAAAACCAGACCGATCGGGTCTGGTTTTATAAGGTCATCATGTTAAGATTCTGGTTCAGTAGTAGCCGAAGGTTCCGTATTGGAATGGGATTCTACTGTTGTAGAGGTTGAACTTTCTGATGAACTACTTGAAGCTTTCGTGCTACTTGATGATTCTGTCTTCGGTTCGTATACGGTTAAGACAATGCGAGTCTTTTTAATATCGATGCTCGATTGAGCTTCTGGAGTCTGACTCACAATATGACCTGGTAAGACTTCTACTCCGTCCGGCAGATGCGATGTGGTCTTCCGTTCAATATTTGCTTCCTTCACCCCGTAAATCTGTACGAGATTAGAGACAGCAAATTCATAATTAGAACCAACATAACTTGGTAACTCAATCGAATTACTTTCCTTCGATACTTTCAGAACAACCTTGGTATTAGAAGTCAAATCATATTTTTGACCACCAGCAGGAGATTGCTCAAGCACGATTCCTGGCTCCACTTCATTGGTCTCGACTTCTTCAATCGAAATCAGCTTGCTAGAAAGCTTATAGGTGGTTTTCAGATCGTTTTCCGCATCTTCTCTAGACCTACCAGTATAGTCCGGCATGTCAAAGGTGCTTGGCCCTTTCGAGACAACCAAATCAACCTTGCTGTTTTCCTTTTTCTGAGCTCCTGCATTTGGATTGGTACGGATTACATAGCCCTCCAGCACCGAATCACTGTATTCTTCTTTTTCGTCTCCTACTTGAAGATCCTGATCTTCAATGATAGCCCGAGCTTCTGCTACCGTTTTTCCAGATACATCCGGAACTGTTTTGTTGGCTGGACTCATATAAAGAAGAAAGGCAAAAGCAGCTAGTACCAAAGCTAGGGCTACAAACAAGACCTTGTAGCGCGTCCGCAAACGACGACGTGCCTTATTTTTTGGAGAAACTGGAGCTGTTCGATCCTCTGAAACCACTGGTCGGTCCTCATGAACTGTAGGACGAGCTTCCGATGTTGGAAGTGGAGCCGGTTTTGGAACCACGTTCACCTTTGGTAAGGTCTTGGTATCCGCTTTTGAAGCGTCATCAAAGACTAATTTTTTCTCATTACGGCGTTCATAAGAAAGACAACTTGACAAGTCGACATACATTTCAGCTACCGACTTATAGCGATCGGATAGTTTCTTTGCTGTGGCCTTAATCACCACATTTTCCAAAGCCTGCGGAACATTTTTGTTCTCTTCAATGATGGACGGAAGTGGTTTTTGGAAATGTTGTAGCGCAATGGTCACTGCACTATCCCCATCATAAGGGATATGACCCGTCAGCATTTCGTAGAAAATGATCCCCATTGCATAGATATCACTTTGAATAGAAGCCTTCGATCCTCTAGCTTGCTCTGGTGATAAATAATGAACCGAACCCAACATAGAGTTGGTCTGGGTGAGACTGGTCTCTGCAAAGGCTACTGCAATCCCAAAGTCAGAAACCTTGGCATTTCCGTCCGATGTTAAAAGGACATTTTGAGGTTTCAAATCACGGTGAATAATGCCTTGCGTGTGCGCCAAGCGCATAGCAAGAAGGATTTGCCCCATCAAGCGAACAGCTTCTTCATTTGAGAGAGGAGCATTTTCTTTGATATAGCGTTTCAAGTCCAAACCAGCGACATATTCCATCGCCAAGTATTGTTGGCCATCTTCTTCACCGATATCCGTGATCCGAACGATATTTGGATGATCCAAATCTGCCATTGCTTTGGCCTCTCGTTGGAAGCGAGCAACTGCAATTGGATCTGTTTGGTAATTGGTCCTCAGTACTTTAACTGCAACTTCTTCACCATCTAAGATTAAATCCCGAGCGAGGTAGACATCTGCCATTCCTCCACGCCCGATTTGGCGGATTATCTTATATCGTCCGGCAAAAATTTTGCCGATTTGAATCATGCCATATCCTCCTCAGCAAAGCGAATCAGTACAACTGTAATATTGTCCAAACCGCCAGCATTATTCGCAAAGCGAATCAAGGTTTTTGCCTTTTCTTCAATCGATAAATCGCTGACAACGATATCACGGATTTCATCGCCAGAGATCATATTGGTTAATCCATCACTATTGATAACAATGAAATCTCCCGCTTCAACCGTAACCATACCAAAATCCGGCTGCAATTCATCTTTTTGTCCAATGGATTGGGTGATGATATTGCGTTGGGGATGATGAGCTGCCTCTTCTTCCGTAATCTGTCCTGCCTTGAGCAAGGCGTTTACTAAAGAATGGTCACTGGTCAATTGATGGTATTCCCCATTACGCACGAGTCCAATTCGGGAATCCCCTACATGCGCAAATAAGACTTGGTCATCAATAACGGCAACAGCTTCGAGAGTTGTTCCCATTCCTTTATGTTCTTCATCTTGACCAATGCGATGGATCTGCTGGTTTTCTTTTTCCAGATACTCCGCAAACCACTCTCTGACTTCGTTAATGGTGCTGATTTCGGTCGCTACCCAAGCAGCGCCGAGATCGGTAACAGCCATCTCGCTAGCAATATTACCAGCACGATGCCCCCCCATCCCGTCAGCTAGAAAAACCATGGATTTTCCCGCTTTATTTTTATATTGATTTGCATAGTCTTGGTTATTTGTCCGTCTTTGACCCACATCGGTTAAGATAGAAATTTCCATACTGTCCGTATCCTCCTGAGATTACGATATTCTTCGAAAACGACTAATAAAGAAACCGTCGCTTCCATACAATTCTGGTGTAATTAAAATACAGCCATCTTTCAGAATATCTTTTCGTTCATGATCTAATGGCACGAGTTCAAAATTTGGATGGGTTTCTAAAAACTGGTCAACCACATCAAAATTCTCTTCTCCTATAATTGTGCATGTACTATAGACTATTATACCATCTTTCCGCACACTTTGACAAACTCCATCCAATATTTCCAATTGAATTGCCTGTAGAGACGCAAAATCAGCATTGTCTTTATTGTACTTGATATCTGGCTTACGGCGGATCAAACCAATCCCAGAACAAGGGGCGTCTACCAAGATTTTATCGAAGGCATCCGCTCCAAAAGCTTCAAACACCTTGCTGGCATCCAGTTTTTTTGTCTGGATTTTATCTGCAACTCCCAGACGTTCCGCATTTTCCTGAATTAATTGGAGCTTATGATCGTACAAGTCCAAAGCTGTAACCTGCCCATCAACTAGATAAGAAGCTAGATGGGTGGTCTTGCCCCCAGGTGCTGCACAGGCATCCAAGACCTGGTCTGATGGTTGGACCTCTAAAGCCGGAGCGACCAATTGACTGGTCTCATCTTGAATGGTTAATTTCCCTTGTTTGAAGTAATCAGAGCCCGCAAAATAGCCATTCTCCTTTACGAGGGCAGTTGAAGCCAATAAAGAATCCGAAGCCTGCAATTGCTCCTTGATGTCTTCTTTTTTATCCAGATCGACAACACGAACACTGGCCTTGTTGCGAACATAGAGACTCTCAAAAATCGCAATGGCCCGCTGTTCACCATACTCGTCCATCAACTTTTTCACCAACCAAACCGGAAGAGAATAGCGGATTGAAAGTCGTTTGTTGATTCGTTTAATCTGCTCAATTGATGGAAGCTCCTCTCGTAGCATTTTCCGTAAGAGAGCATTGACATATTTTTCGCTCCCCTTTTTCCGTTGCTTGGCAAGCTCTACTGCTTCATGGACAACAGCATGGGGAGGAATCTTCTCCAGATAGACGAACTGATAGAGGCTCATCAATAAAAGATGATAGATCCAGGGATCTACCTGGTCTCGATCAGCGACAAAGTGCGATAGATACCATTCCAAGGTTAGTTTGCGTGAAACCGTCCCATAGACGATTTCGGTTACTAGACTTTTATCCACATCTGACAAGGTTGCCTTGCCCAAGGATTTTTTGAGGGAGATATTTGAAAAAGCACCGTCCTGGAAAATCTCTCCTAGGGTAGATAGGGCCACCCCTCGTGCAGTCTGCATCTTATTTACCAAATTGATCACCTACTTGCAGTTGTCGCCCCAAACCATTTAAGAAATCTCCGACAGGCATTTTGGGTTTACCAGCTGGCTGAACAAGGGTCAAGGCCAAGGCTCCCTCACCCGTCGCAACAACGATTTCATTTTTATGGAGAGCTAAAATTTCCCCTGGTTCTCCTTGACCTTCACACGGTTTTGCTTGGTAAATCTTAAAGCGTTCACCCTTCCATAGGGTATGGGCAACTGGCCAAGGATACATGCCTCGAACTTGGTTAAAGAGTTCACGGTTGGTCCGTGTCCAATCCAGGCGTTCTTCTTCTGGCTTGATATTTGGAGAGAAGGTGACTTGTTGGGGATCCTGCGGTTGGGGCTTAAGCTCTCCCCCAAGGTAAGCTGGCAGAGTTTCTAAAAGAAGATCCCGGCCAACAAGAGCCAATTTCTCAAATAGGGTTCCCACATTGTCTTCCTCTAAAATAGGGATGGCGCGAGAAGAAATCATATCTCCAGCATCCATCTCTCTGACCATTTCCATGATGGTCACACCAGCTTCTTTATCCCCATTCATGATGGCATAATGAATAGGCGCTCCACCACGGTATTTTGGAAGAAGAGAAGCGTGCACGTTGACAGAAAACTTCATAGCCTCTAACAAACGACTTGGCAAAAACTGTCCAAAGGCTGCTGTGACGATCCCGTCTGCTCCCAAAGCCAATAAATCTTCTAGTTCTGGGCTTCCAGATAGTTTCTCCGGCTGATAGATTGGCAAGCCTGCTTCTAAAGCCGCTTCTTTTACTGGCGTCATTCGGATTTCTTTTTTCCGGCCAACTGCCCGATCTGGTTGGGTCACAACGGCTAGAATTTCATAGCGTTCATCAGAAATCAAGCCTTTTAAGACTGTAGCTGAGAAATCAGGTGTTCCCATAAATAGTATTTTTGTCATTTTTTCTCCTTCTACATAAAACTTTGCGGTTCATTGTCAATGCTGACTCGAAGATCTTGATTTTCCCGCTCTTGAGTATAGTCCAAAATCTGATTTAAAACCTGTGGCAATTGGTCTTCGAACCGGTACTTCAACAGGATTTGATAATGGTATAAATTATGCGTGCGCGCAATCGGTTTTGGCGTTGGTCCCAAGATTTGGACTTGGTCCGATAGACCTGCTTTCAACAGATCCATCACCTGATAAGCTTTTTTTACCACGACCTCTTCTTGTTTGTGAGAAAGGGTCAAACCTACCGTGTAATAATAAGGTGGATAACCTAACTGGTGGCGCACCTTCATTTCATAGGCATAAAACCCTTCATAATCTTGGCGTTTCGCATATTCAATGGCGTAATGATGAGGATTATAGGTCTGGATCAGAACCTGTCCTTCTTTATCCGCACGACCAGCCCGCCCTGCCACCTGGGTTAACAGTTGGAAAGTCCGCTCTGACGAGCGAAAATCAGGCAAATTTAGAGCTGTATCAGCATTTAGGACACCGACTAGCGTTACATTGGGGAAATCCAAGCCCTTGGCAATCATCTGGGTCCCTAGCAAAATATCCGCTTGTCCTTGACCAAACTGATCCAACAAGGCCTCGTGACTCCCTTTTTTCCGAGTAGTATCAACGTCCATCCGCAGAATACGAGCCTCGGGGAAAATTTCTTGTAGATCTTCGTAGGCCTTCTGGGTCCCCGTCCCGTAATAACGAATCGATCGACTTTGGCAATTAGGGCAGACTGTTGGGATAGCCTTATGGTAATTACAATAATGACAATCCATCGTCTTGGTATCCATGTGAAGGGTCAAGGAGATATCACAATTCGGACAGGTATCTACCTGACCACACTCCCGACACATCACAAAACTGGAATAACCCCGGCGATTGAGCATAAGGACGACTTGCTCTTTTCGCTGCAGACGTTCTGCTATCGCTTCTAGCAACTTGGGCGTATAAGTTCCAGATTCCTGCTGACCAATATAGTCCCTGAAATCGATCACTTCCACCTCTGGAATGCGGGCAAGCGGATTAGCCCGTTGGGTCAATTGAAGAAATTCATAGACCCCTTTTCCTGCACGAGCTCGTGTTTCTAGACTAGGAGTCGCCGACCCCAAGACCAAAACAGCCTGATGGTACTGAGCTCGTAGCAAGGCCACTTCACGCGCATGGTAGCGAGGATTGCTATCTTGTTTATAGGTAGCCTCATGTTCTTCATCGATAATGATAGCCCCTAGGTTCTTCAGAGGAGCAAAGATGGCAGACCGCGCTCCTACGACCACTTGAGCTTCTCCACGTTCAACACGTCTCCACTCATCGTATTTTTCACCATTGGATAGACCTGAATGAAGGATGGCCACCCGATCCCCAAAGCGAGAAATGAAGCGATCCGTCACTTGAGGCGTCAAGGAAATTTCGGGAACCAACATAATAGCTGTTTTTCCCTTTTCTAGCA
Organism: Streptococcus sp. 400_SSPC; assembly: GCF_001072745.1. Lineage (NCBI taxonomy): Bacteria > Bacillati > Bacillota > Bacilli > Lactobacillales > Streptococcaceae > Streptococcus > Streptococcus sp. 400_SSPC. The sequence goes on from NZ_JVIQ01000073.1 coordinate 15,337, forward strand.
CCTCTTGGATGATTTGGAGATAAACCTCCGTCTTCCCACTTCCTGTCACTCCTTCTAGCAAGAAGGGTTTGGATTCCTGCCCGATTTGACGAGTTACCGCTTGAACGGCTCGTTCTTGTTCAGCATTTAAAACCAAGGCCTCTGTCGACTCTTTGTCTTTAAAGTAAGCAGCTGCACGATTGACTTCTTTTTCAAAAATAAGCAAGGCACCCTGGCCGATGAAATAGTTCACCACTGGACGAGAGAATTCCGCCAATAAATCACTCAAAGGCGCATCCACTTCTTGACTTTGGACAAAGTCTCGCAAGGCCAAGCGCTTTTTGGCATTCTTGGCGATTTCCAAATTTTCAAGTAGGTGATGATTTACTCGATACCATTTTTCTGTTTTGATATGTTTACGATCCACTGCTTGGTATTCTACTTCCAACTCTCCCTTACGAGTCAGTCGCATCATTCGTGCTTGAGCATCAATATCCAAAGAAGAAAAGGCCAAGCTAGTCGCTGTTCCAAAAATATCTTCTCGATCCTCTGGCGATAGCAGTTCTGTCGGATGGAGAATTTTGTCATAGGAAGAATTCAAAACACTCGGTAGCATGACTTTCAAGAGGGTGATCTTGTAGGCAAAAACCGTCTTTCGCAACTGATCTGCCAACCAAAATTGCTCTTCTCCTAGAACCGGTTGATAGTCTAAAACCTCTACAATACTTTTCAATTCTTGGTCTTTAACTGCTAGAGTGGTCTCTTCAAGGCCAACCACAATCCCTTGAATGAGCCGATTGCCCTTCCCAAAGGGAACATGGACCCGCATTCCTTTTTCCAAGAAAGGAGAAAACTCTTCTGGTACCTGGTAACTATAGGGCTTGTCTGTTTGCATCAAGGGAACATCAACAATGACTTGTGCTAGCATGCTTCCACCTCCTTCCTGTCCTAGCGCTAAATAGCAAAAAATAAGATTGAGCGAACCCAACCTTAAATTTTTTCACCATCTTCTTTTTCTTTCGCGATTTGTTCTTTAATTTTACGCTCTTCTTCTTCTTTACGCAAGCGTTCTGCTTCGATTCGACGACGAACCGCTTCACGCTTAGCTTCTGGATCTGGGTGAATCACCACATTTCCTGATTCAATCTCTTCCAAGGCACGCAAGGTAGATTTTACTGATTGAAATTCTTGAGTAGGAGTTGCACCACTCTCTAACTCATGAGCTCGTTTGGCTTCAAGAATAACCAAAGAGTATTTTGACGGTACTTTATCCAACAATGTGTCAATAGATGGTTTTAACATCATAATCTTTTTACCTAATTCCTATTCTAATTATCGTACCACTTGAGTGGCTTTGGGAAGCATTTCTTGGTAGTGACCAATGACCCGATCAACACGGAAATGTTCTGCCTCAATCACACGTTTGACACGTTCCGCAGCCAAAGGTACTTGATCGTTGACAATGGCATAATCGTACTCACGCATGAGGGCAATTTCTTCTTTTGCTTTTTCGATCCGCTGGGCAATGACTTCAGCACTGTCTGTGCCACGTCCAACCAAACGATCTTGCAACTCATCCAAATCCGGAGGAGTCAGGAAAATGAAGACGGCATCTGGTACCTTTTTCTTGACCTGCAAAGCCCCTTGAACTTCAATTTCAAGGAAGACATCGATCCCTTTGTCGAGGGTTTCGTTCACATAGGTCAAGGGAGTCCCATAGTAATTGCCAACATATTCAGCATATTCGAGCATTTGACCTTGACGAATCAACTCCTCAAATTCTTCACGTGTCCGGAAGAAATAATCTACTCCGTCCACTTCGCCTGGACGTTGTGCACGCGTTGTCATCGATACTGAGTATTGAAATTGATTATCTGAGCTTTCAAAAATCTCACGTCTAACCGTTCCTTTCCCAACACCTGAGGGCCCTGAGAAAACGATTAATAATCCTCGATCCGCCATTTTATCTCCTTCGCTGTCTTTCTATCTAGTGTAACAAAAATAGAAAGATTTTTCAATAGATTTTTCCTAGAGGCAAGGCCCTAACCACTTCTCTACCAATGAACCATCTCATCTGTGCTATCCCATTTTTAACACGACTCACAAAAAATAGCCAACTAAGGTTGTTCCACCTTCGCTGACTATCTTTTTATATATGGCTTTTAACAAGCTCTATTTTGCATAATCAATGGCACGTAATTCACGAATAACGGTTACCTTGATGTTACCAGGGTACTCCAAGTTGGACTCAATCTTCTCACGGATATCATGAGCCAAGATGGTCAACTTATCATCCTTGACTTCTTCAGGGCTGACCATAATTCGAATTTCACGACCTGCTTGCAAGGCAAAGCTGGTCTTAACTCCCTCAAAGCCATTTGCAATTTCTTCAAGATCTTGCAGGCGTTTGATGTAGCTTTCAAGAGACTCGCTCCGGGCACCTGGACGCGCTGCACTCAAGGCATCTGCTGCTGCAACAATAACTGCGATGACACTTTCTGGTTCAACATCACCATGGTGACTAGCAATCGTATTGACAACAACTGGATGCTCTTTGTATTTACGAGCTAATTCAGTACCAATTTCTACGTGGCTGCCTTCTACCTCACGGTCGATGGCTTTACCAATATCATGAAGGAAACCAGCTCGACGAGCCAAGGTAGCATTTTCACCAAGCTCACTAGCAATAATACCAGATAACTTAGCAACCTCAATGGAGTGACGCAAGACGTTCTGTCCATAAGAAGTTCTGAATTGCAAGCGTCCCATAATCTTCATCAAATCAGGATGTAGATTTGGTGCGCCAATTTCATAGGCTGCTGCTTCACCATATTCACGAATCCGTTGGTCAATTTCCAAACGGTTCTTCTCTACTAACTCTTCAATCCGAGCTGGATGGATGCGACCATCTTTCAAGAGACTTTCCATGGTCATTCGTGCGATTTCCCGACGAATCGGATCAAATGCAGACAGGGTGACTACTTCTGGAGTGTCATCAATAATCACATCCACACCTGTCAAGCTTTCGAAGGTTCGGATATTTCGACCTTCGCGACCAATAATCCGGCCCTTCATTCCATCATCTGGTAAATGAACCGTTGAGTTGGTCTGTTCTGCCACAAAATCCCCGGCCATCCGTTGCATGGCTTGAACCAGGATATCTTTTGCAACTTTATCTGAACGTTCTTTCACTTCCACTTCTGCTTCTCGAATTCGAGTCGCAATCTCTTTGGAAAGTCGTTCTTCTGTTTGCGTTAAGATAATATCACGTGCTTCCGATTGAGTCAGAGAAGCAATTTTTTCTAATTCTTCTTCTTTCTTCTTTTCTAGCTCATGTAATTGTTCTTCACGCGCATCAATGTGTTTAGTTCTATCTGAAAGACTTTGCTCTTTTTGTTCAAGAGCTTGCTCTTTGCTCGTAAGATTGTCATCTTTGCGATCAAGATTATTCGAACGTTCCGCTAAGCGGGTTTCTAATTGTTTTAATTCTTGACGCTCTGATTTAAACTCAGCATCGACTTCTTCTCGATATTTTCTGGCTTCTTCCTTTGCCTCCAAAAGTGCTTCTTTTTTAAGTGAACTAGACTCGTGCTTAGCTTCTTTCAAAATCAAATCAGCTTCGCGCTCTGCCTGTCCACGTAAATTCGTTGCTTCTTGTTCAGCATTTAAAAGAGTAAGTTCTGCAGCCTCTTTCGATGATTTCATCTTGACTGAGATCCCTACATATCCAATGACTAAACCAATGATTGCGGCAAAAACAATTGCAATTCCAAATTCCATGTTTTTACCCCTAATCTAATGAATAGTTGAATTAAAAAATTCTTTATTATTTTATCATATTTTTACAAAATTAACAAACAAATTTTCTAGCGAAAACTAATCTATTTCTGCTATTATTCTATTGCCTCTCCCCCTTGAGTCTAACGGGAAAACACCCTAAAAACAAGCTTCTGAATCCTATTTCAACGGCTACTTGCCACTCTCTTCTCTTGTGTTTTCTTCCAGCGCCAATTGTGCTATAATCAAGAAAAAAGGAATTGAGGAAGATACATGACGAAAGAAGTTATTGTGGAAAGTTTTGAACTAGACCACACTGCTGTAAAAGCCCCTTACGTCCGCCTAATCGGAGAGGAAACTGGACCAAAAGGAGATGTCATCTCAAACTACGATATCCGCTTGGTTCAACCAAATGAAGACTCTATCCCGACTGCTGGTTTACATACAATTGAGCATCTATTAGCTATGTTGATCCGTAAACGCATTGATGGAATGATCGATTGTTCCCCATTTGGGTGTCGTACTGGCTTCCATATGATTATGTGGGGACAGCACAATCCAAAAACCATTGCACAAGTCATTAAATCCTCCCTAGAGGAAATTGCTGAAGCGACTAGCTGGGAGGACGTCCCAGGAACGACGATTGAATCTTGCGGAAACTATAAAGATCACAGCCTCTTTTCTGCCAAAGAGTGGTGCAAATTGATTCTCGAACAAGGTATTTCTGACGATCCATTCACACGCCATATCGTATAAAAAACAAAAGACTTCTCTTTCAAAGAGAAGTTTTTTTAATTCTTAATAATCCAATGCATCGGAATGGCCTTTTCCGTTTCCGACAAAGTAGCCTGTTTTAGCATTGATACTAAACAAATAAGTTCCATCTGGCTTAAAGAGGTTGTAATAACCATTGCCGTTGATGATATTCACGCGTTCCAAGATGTATTGATCTCCAACGATATGCCCACGTTCCCGAGCAATCTTCAGAACTTTCTCCAAAATACCAGGGTTAAAGGTCCATGCAGGATTGTTTACATCGTCAAGCGCTGCTTGGTTGTATGGCACCCGGCTCAAGTTTCGTTGAAGTGGCACACCAGTACTTTGAAGGCCAAAGCCAGAATAGCCTGGGTTCACTCCGCCTATCGTGTTGCCTTCAGTAGCTGGGGCTGGTGTAGGAGCTGGACTGGTTACCGTTCCTGAAGAAACTGCATTTCCACCTGCAACACTGCCACCACCATCTGTCACGGGTGCTGGAGTCGCAACTTGTTGCGAGCGTCCTTGAGCTGCAGCATCCTTCAACAATTGGTTCAACTGTGTATTAGCTGTTGACGCATCTGAAAAGACTGCATCACTCTTTACCTGCGCCTTGGTATCGATGGCCCCATCCTTAATAACTGGGCTGGTAAACTGAGAGTTTACTGTTTGAATAGCAGAAACCTGCTTCACCAATTCATCGTATTTACTTTTGGCTGCATCGTATTCCTTGGTGTCTTTCAATTTATCTAAACTGGCTTTTAGTTTTTCCAAATTACCAAAAGAATCATTTTTCAACTTCGTCTGCGTGTCATCTGTAAAGAAAGCTACATACTGATCGTTAAAATCCTTCAGCAAAGCCTCTGTATTTGCGCTCGTTGAGGAAGAAGAACTAGAGGACTTCTTGCTAGATGAGCTAGTAGAAGAGACGACTGTCGTTTCCCCTTTAGACTGGTTACGGATCCATTGATAAGACAACCAACTAGCCGTAGCAACTGCTGTCAGAGCTAAAACTGAAAACAAAATTGGTTTGACCCGGCTTTTTTTCGGTTCTTCAGGAATCTCAATTTCTTCATCCACATATGGTTCTGTTGGCTCTGGACCAAACTTAATTTTTGCAGGGCGTTCCCCAGGAATTGGATCTGGAATGCGAGCAGATGCAACCTCTTTTTTAGCTGCTTCTGCTGAACTTACTTCTGTTGCAGGTTCTTCGTTTGGAATTGCCTCCGCTTGTTCCACAGTGGTTGTAGCCTCTGCCTCAGCCAACATTTCCTTTTGCATGACGATGGTATCAAACTTTTGAGCTTCGATTTCCTCACGGTGCTGTTTGATGTATTTATCGAGGACATTGTCTGTTTCTTTGACCCCTGCTTCGATTTCTTCAGCTTTGCGGTTTGCTTGGCCAATCGTCATCTCTTTGGCGTCCTTAAAATCAAGAACTGACTCTGCCTCTTGGCCCAACTGCTGTTTATCTTCTTTTGTCATATGTTTCCTTTCTCACTAGTCGCTTGTCGACGTACCCGTTCCCCAAAGAACTGATACAAGTCAACCTTTAAAGTTCCGTTATATAATTTTCGTTTTTTATCTGCTTGTCGCCCAAATTTCTTCTCAAAATTTTCATCGCTGGTCAGGATAAATTTGCTCCAAGTCTTCAAGGGCTCAAAGACCTCTCCCATTTCAGCGTACAATTTTGTAACCCCTGCATCATCGGATAAGCGTTCGCCATACGGTGGATTGGAGATAATGACCCCATTGATCTTATCCGATCGCAAATCTTGCACCCGCATTTGCTTAAAGGTGATATCGCTCGCAACTCCAGCTTTTTGAGCATTTTCTTTGGCAATCTCAACCATCCGCACATCGATATCGGTTCCCATGATGTCTAGGACAAGGTCCCGATTGATTTTTTTACTAGCCTCTGTGCGAACTTCTTGAATCAGTCGATTATCCACCCAATTCCACTCTTCAAATGAGAAGGTCCGTCTCAAGCCTGGCGCTATCTGGCGAGCCATCATCGCTGCTTCGATACAGAAGGTCCCTGATCCACAAGTCGGATCAACCAAAGGCTTATCTGGATACCAATTGGAAAGTTGAAGAATGGCTGCCGCCATATTTTCCTTAATGGGTGCGCCCCCTTTTTCCGTCCGATAACCACGTTTGAAAAGGCTGCTACCAGTGGTATCAATTAGAATAGTCGCTTGGTCCTTCAAAATGGAAACTTCAATTTTAAATTCTGCTCCATTTTCGATCAATGGAACGCCTTCCGGACGAGCATAGTGTTGTTGCAACTTTTTAACAACTGCCTTTTTCGAAATCGCTTGTACACTCGGTTCGTTATGCAGTTTGGATTTAACACATTTTGCTTTGGAAATGGGAAAACGTGCTCCTAAAGGGAGATATTGGTCCCAATCCAAGGCAAAAACTCCTTGAAAGAGTTCTTCAAAGGTGCGGGCAGGAAAAGAGCCTACGACGATCTTGATTCGGTCAGCGGCACGCAACCAAAGATTGGTTTCGATGATCGCACGAACATCACCTTTGAAACGAACCCGTCCATTTTCCACTTGGCAATCGTAGCCCAGCTCTCGCAATTCACGCCCAACTACTGCTTCTAATCCAGCAGCAGCTGTTGCAATTAATTCAAATTGTTTTTTCATTTATTCCTCATTGTTTAAAAAAGGAGGTTGAGATTTCTCTCCCCCTCACCACCTATATGCAATTTTCTATAAGCCATGTTTTGTTCCAGAAATGACTAGGTACCATTTCCTTCGATAATCATCTGTCTACTGTTTCCAGTCAGAATGCTATGTTCGTTTCCATGCACTCCATGCCCCGACCAAAGTTTGGGTTGCTAGCTTGAGGGGTTTACCGCGTTCCACTTTTTAGGTTTCCCTAAAAACTACGTCACTGTGGCACTTTCAGAGCTAGTAGAACTTATCCTAAGACTTAGCCCGTTCGCTCGCCGTAACTTGAAGATCAAGTCCCTAGGCTTATGGATTCACCTAGCACAAACACTACAGGCATCACAGCCTGTGCTAGCATGGACTTTCCTCATGAGAGAAAGCTCTCACGCGATTATCCAAAAATTGCACGTTCATATTTAATGTCTTAAAAATCACGATCTACAACTTGTTTCCCGAAGACTTCTTTTTCTAGACGATTTAAGCGTTTCAAAATATCGAAGTTTGTCGTAGTAGTGACCTGAGGAAACTCATGCTTTGGAGCAGACTCAGGAACTGATGGACTCGGAGTTGCTTGGCTCGTCTTCTTAGCTAATTCTTCACGGAGCCGAGCATTTTCTTCTTTCAATTCCTTCACTAAGGCAGCATAGGTTTCATAGTCTTTGATGACATCATCCAAAAACTCATTTACCTCAACTTTACTAAATCCACGAACTTCTTTTTTGAAATCTTGATCAAAAATATCTTTCGCAGTAAAAATAATACTTGCCATCATTCTCTCCGTTCTAGTTAATCATAATCATTATATAAAAAATGAGGAGCAAAAATCAAGGTAAACCACTTATTTTTCGTAAATTTTTTCTGCTACTTCATTTAAGTCATCAAAGTTTAATCTTTTGACATGATACTGATCCTTTTCTAGCATCATTTTGTAAAGATATTTGAGATTTGTTTCATGTTCTGGATCGTAAAATAAATAGGCACCATCTGTATTTTCTAACAAAAACGTATTGTATTCTTTGAATTGACCTGGCTGGCTATAAGAGGGATAGGCATATTTGACAAAATTAACCTGTTTAAAGCGACTGAGGACTTCTTGATTGGCCTCATTCCAGTTCTCTCCTTGATTTTCAAACATAAAAATTGTGGCCAACTGTATCTCATATTCTTTTTTTAATTCCTGAGCAACCTCTAAAACCCAAGCTTCAAAACCTAAATTCCCTGTAAAAATCAACCACTTGACTCCCTCTTCCAAAAAACGGACTAAATCCCTACGAATCGCTTCTTTAATTATTGGAAGTCGGGGGTCCTTAGCTGTCAGAATTCCCAATTCAAATGCCTTATAACCTGTAATCAGTAAACTATTCATTATTTCCCCTCCCTTCTTCATTTTGTGATATAATAGAGTGATGTAATTGTACCAATAAGGAGAATGATGGTCAACTATCCTCACAAACTTAGCAAGAAATCTTCTTCGCCCATCCAGAGGAAGCAAAGTGTGAATTTTGCCAATCGAGGGATGACATTTGAAAAAATGATTAATGAGAGCAATCAGTACTACCTTTCTAGAGGGCTAGCGGTTATTCATAAAAAGCCGACACCCATCCAGATTGTAAAGGTGGACTATCCTCATCGCAGTCGGGCAAAGATTGTGGAAGCTTATTTTCGCCAGGCATCTACCACAGACTATTCTGGTGTTTATAAAGGACACTACATTGATTTTGAAGCAAAAGAGACCCAGCAAAAACAAGCCATGCCGATGAAAAACTTTCATCAGCACCAGATTGATCACATGGCTGCGGTCGTCCAACAGGGAGGAATTTGTTTTGTGCTCTTGCATTTTGCAAAGCTCAATGAGACTTATCTACTGCCCGCTCCTTCCTTAATAGACTTTTACAACATCGATCACGGCAGTAAATCTATGCCATTGACCTATATACAGGAAAATGGTTATCGTATCGAGACAGATCGCCTTCCAAGCGTCCCTTATCTCGATATTATCGAACAGAATCTACTAGGCGGTAATTAAATGAACAAACAAACAGTTATCCAGTGGTTAAAATATGCAGCGATTGCGGCTATTTCCTTATTTTTCCTTTTACTTATCCTGGGTGGATTGGTATTTGGATACTATGCCTCAAAAGCACCGACTCTTTCTGAAAAAGACCTCATTGCAACGACATCAAGTAAAATCTATGACAATCAAAACAATCTGATTGCCGACTTGGGTGCTGAGAAACGAATCAACGTAAAAACAAATGAAATCCCAACTGACTTGGTCAATGCGATTGTGGCGATTGAAGACCACCGCTTTTTCAACCACAGAGGGGTCGACTTTATTCGTATTGGAGGAGCCTTCTTCAGTAACCTCCGAGGAGGTCGCCAAGGGGGGTCTACTCTTACACAGCAGTTGATCAAGCTCACTTACTTCTCTACTTCGTCGTCCGACCAAACCCTATCTCGGAAAATCCAAGAAGCTTGGCTTGCTACTCAATTAGAGCAAAAAGCAACCAAACAAGAGATTTTGACCTACTACATCAACAAAGTCTACATGTCTAACGGAAACTACGGAATGCAAACAGCTGCTCGTAGCTACTATGCAAAAGACTTGAAGGACCTTTCTCTGCCACAAGTGGCCCTATTGGCCGGAATGCCTCAAGCACCGAACCAATACGATCCTTATACCAATCCGGAAGCTGCTCTCCAACGTCGTAATCTGGTTCTTAAAGAAATGTTGGATATGAAGTCCATTACAAACGAGCAGTACGAAAGTGCCGTCAATACACCTGTTACCGATGGCTTGCAAAGTCTAACCGGCTCAAGCAACTATCCTGCTTATATGGATAACTACCTCAAAGAAGTCATCCAACAAGTCGAAGAAGAGACAGGCTACAATGTCTTGACAACTGGTATGGATGTCTACACCAACGTCGATACCGCAGCTCAAAAACGTCTGTGGGATATATACAACTCTGACGAATATGTCAATTATCCAGATAATGAGTTGCAAGTTGCTTCTACTATCATCGACGTGACAAACGGAAAAGTCATTGCTCAGTTGGGATCCCGTCATCAATCATCTAATGTATCCTTCGGTACCAACCAAGCTGTCGAAACGAACCGAGATTGGGGATCTTCAATGAAACCTATCTCAGATTATGCTCCCGCAATTGAATATGAGGAGTATAACTCCACTGGAGTAACCATTCCTGATACACCTTACAACTTCCCTGGTACAAATACGCAATTTTATAACTGGGATAGACAGTACTACGGCAATATCAGCATGGTCTATGCTCTCCAACAATCCCGTAACGTTCCTGCGGTCCGGGCTCTTGAAAAAGTTGGTTTGAAGAAGGCTCAGAAATTCTTGAGCAGCATGGGGATTGATTATCCAGAAATGGTATATGCAAATGCTATCTCAAGTAATACCAGTGACTCTAGCAACAAATACGGGGCTAGCAGTGAGAAAATGGCCGCTGCTTATGCAACCTTCGCAAATGGCGGTACCTATTACAAGCCTCAATATGTGAATCGGGTTGTCTTTAGCGATGGTACAACTAGGAACTTTGACACTTCTGGAACAAGGGTGATGAAAGAGACCACCGCTTACATGATGACTGATATGTTGAAATCTGTTATCACAGCTGGTCTAGGATATAACGCTTATATCTCTGGTCTTTATCATGCCGGTAAAACAGGTACCTCTAACTATTCAGACAATGAATTGAAGAAACTAACCAAAGACTACAGTTACTCAAGCATTGTGACACCAGATGAATCGTTTGTGGGGTACACCACTCAATATTCTATGGCTGTTTGGACAGGGTACACCAATCGCTTGACTCCCGTACTGGATGATGGAATCAAAGTCGCGACGGATGTCTACAAACAAATGATGCTGTATTTGTATGAGCAATACGGATCAGGTAGCACTGATTGGACCCAACCAAGTGGTGTATACCGTAGCGGTTCTTACCTATATCTCAATAATGGTAAGAACAACTACAATTACTACTATTATGAGCCAAGTGTCGAGCCAAGCACTGACGCAACAGAAGATAGTTCAAGTTCTAGTTCATCTAACTCAGAAGAGAATTCTGAACACACTGAACCTTCTGCCAAAGAAAATGAACAAAATCGCTAGTCAGATAATTTAAGTCCAAACAAAAACACGATTGTTCATAAACAATCGTGTTTTTTTATATTTGTTACTTAGAAGCCAAGGCACCCATCGGATCCCATGGAGCCAAGACGATTGGCTCTGCCTCATAAGCAGCCAATTCTTCAGCTGTCAATAATTCCTTGCGGACGACGATTTGGTAGGTGTATTCATCCATCCAGGCATCGGAAGCTACAAAGTAGCCATCTGTTCCGACTTTTTCTCCCCAAGAATTCTCAACCTTCCATTTGAGAGGGCGTCCAGCTTCGTCCAGATCCACACCAGTCAAGACCATGGCATGGGTCATGAGACTTTCCGCATAATCCAAACGCCCTGCCTTATCTTGAGTCAGCTGGATATCCATTCCCGCTTCAAAATCGTAGACATCTGTCGCAAGGATTCCAGCTTTCCGGTTGCTAACTTGGCCGACATCCGATCCAAACCAAACAGTTTCCCCAGCCTTCATTTGAGCAATGGCCAATTCTTTCAAGCGCTCCATCGGAACATTAAGGTAGCGGACTTCACGGCTACCGACCACATTCCCCAGCATCTCAACCGTATAGGACTGACCATAAGGCTTGTCTGCCGTAGGCGCATTGATAACAGAAACGTAGTCCTCCAACTGAAGATCCACATATTTTTTGTAAAAGCTTTGAGGTGTCAATCCAGACTCTGTGTGGAAGTTATTGTCCTTATCGCGATAAGAGAAACTAAATGTACGAGGGGGCAAGCCCAGTGACATAGCTAAGAAATTAAAGATTTCTTGGAGGAGCTCTTCTTTCTTGCTTTGAACCGTTGCTTGATCTGCTCCGCTCGCAAGCAATTCGCGTAGAATCTGAGCATCTTGACGCAACAATTTGTTTAAGTAGGTATTGAGCTCCCGGCTATTGCTAGATGAGATGGATTCTGGATAGACAGACTTGGGTACGACCCCATATTTTTCAAAAAGGGAAACGACCATATCCCATTGACCACCATCTTGTTGAGGGGTTTGAAGGAGGAAGGCCACCTTGCGGCTGGTCAATTCCTGATCCGCTGTCGCAATGACTTGTTCCAAGAACCAGTTGGATTTTTCGTACTTGTCCCAGAAGAAGGTATGAGCTTGAGACAACTCAAAATCCTCTAATTGGAAGCTGGCAATCATTTTATGACGGAAGGTATTCAGAGCCGCAAACATCCAGCAACGACCAGAAGCTTTCTGGTCCGTCACCTTATCCTTGGTCAAATCAAGAGAAAAGACGGGTGTGTTTTCTACTGCACTTTTGCGTGTCTCTAAAGCCGCATGAATCCCATTGTGGGTGATGGCATTTTCGAGAGCCGCAAATTTCACATTTGCTTGGTAATTCGCATAGAGTTGATCTGTAAACTCTTTTGTTAATTCTGACATAAGATTCTCCTTTGTAAAGCTACTTACCATTATAGACCATTGACCAAAATCTTCAAGTAAAAATTGTTTTAAAGGTTAGAAGAATGGATAGTGTAGATTATTTGATCTCCGACATAGCCTTTTCTAGCGACAGCATTTGGGAGAGTAGCTAGATATTGCATCCCAGCTTTTTCCATAACTCTTCCCGAAGCAGGGTTCAAACTGACATACTTGGCTTGAACTTCCTTGAATTTCACATCTACCAACAAAAAGTGTAAAACAGCCTGGAGGGCTTCTGTCATCAGACCTTGACCCCAGAAATTCTTCCCTAGAATATAGCCGACTTCACACAGTTCTTTTTGTGGATCCTGAGAAACGACACTGATATCACCTATCACTTGTGCGGGATCATCTTTCTTGCAAATCGCCCATTTGTAGGTGTTTTCCTCTTGGTAATGAAGGAGCCATCTCTCAATTAAAGCTCGAGTCAGTTGAGGATTTGGATGGGGATCCCAAGTCACATATTTAAGATTATCTGTATCAGACGCCCAATTTTCAAACATTGCCTTTGCATCCTCTACAACAAAGCGTCTTAGTAATAAACGCTTGGTCTTCAGTTCAATAGTACCCAATTTTCTCATTCTCTTTCCTCCTATCCTGTTTTAAAAAAGTCGGCTCAACCGACTTTTCTTTCCTATCAACGCCAGAAGGTATCAAATACCGTAATCGGTAGATGGCGTTTGTGTTGGCCTTTGTGCCACCAGTTTTCAATGGTTGCTTGAGCTTCCGGGCTAACTGATTTTCCTTCTAGGTAGTCATCAATTTCTGCATAGGTCACCCCAAGAGCTACTTCGTCAGCGATACCTGGCTTCTCCTCTTCCAAATCCGCAATCGGTACCTTCTCATACAAGGCTGGATCAGCTCCCAGCGCCTGAAGCAACTGCTTGCCTTGGCGCTTGTTAAGTCGGTAGAGAGGCAGAATATCGGCTCCACCGTCTCCAAACTTGGTAAAGAATCCAGTGATGTTTTCGGCTGCATGGTCTGTCCCAATGACGGCTCCGCTATAGGCACCCGCTAAAGCATACTGAGCAATCATCCGACTCCGTGCCTTGATATTGCCCTTATTGAAGTCTGAGACATCCGTTCCTGTCGCTTCGACAGCACGCTCCATGGCATCGACCGATTCCTTGATGTTCACGACCAGGCTGACGTCTGGCCGGATGAAGGCCAAGGCCTTTTGGGCATCTGCTTCATCCGCTTGGACACCGTAGGGCAAGCGGACAGCAACAAACTGAAAACTAGCATCTCCAGTCTCTGCCCGCATTTCCTCCATGGCTAATTGAGCCAAGCGACCTGCTAGGGTCGAGTCCTGACCTCCTGAAATTCCTAAGACAAAGGTCTTTAGAAAAGGATGTTTTTGCAAGTAGTCCTTCAAAAAATCAATCGACCGGCGAATCTCTTCTTGAGGATCAATGACCGGCTTAACCCCTAATTGGGCAATAATGTCTTCTTGTAGGCTCATTCTTCTTCACCTCCCAAGGCTTTCTGACGCATTTGATCAATGAGGTCCATCTTATCTTGCCATACGTCCTTGGCCAAGTCCACTGGATAATGTTGTGGATTGAGGACACGTTTGTACTCATCCCAGAGCTTGTCAAATTCCTTCCGAGCATAGGCTTGGATATCCATCAAGGTTGGCAATTCGTAGACTTGTTCACCATCTTTGAAAATATCAACCAAGAGCGGGATGGCGTCAAAATCACGAACCGTCTTCTTGATATAGGTATAGGTCGGATGGAACATCTTGATTTCTGTCAGTTCATTGACATCTACTCCATCATAAGTAATGTAATCCCCTTCAGATTTTCCTTTTTCCCGACTGGTAATCCGCCAAACTTGTTTCTTCCCTGGGGTTGAAACTTTTTCAGCATTGTTAGAAAGCTTGATGGTATTTCGCATTTGACCATTGTCGTCTTCGATAGCAACAATCTTATAGACTGCTCCGAGCGCTGGTTGGTCATAGGCTGTGATCAACTTAGTTCCGACACCCCAGACATCAATCTTAGCCTTTTGCATCTTCAAGTTGAGGATGGTGTTCTCATCCAAATCATTTGAAGCATAGATCTTCGCTTCTGTGAAACCAGCTTCATCCAACTGTTGGCGAACCTTTTTCGAGATGTAGGCAATATCTCCAGAGTCAATCCGCACTCCTAGGAAGTTGATACGATCGCCCATCTCACGCGCCACCTGAATCGCAGCTGGAACTCCGATGCGCAACGTATCATAGGTATCCACCAGGAAGACACAGTTGCGATGGGTCTCAGCATAGGCCTTGAAGGCTTTATAATCATCGCCATAGACCTGCACCAAGGCATGGGCATGTGTCCCAAGGACAGGGATGTCAAAGAGTTTTCCTGCACGTACGTTACTGGTTCCGCTAGCGCCTCCAATAACGGCTGCACGGGTTCCCCAAATAGCCGCATCCATTTCGTGCGCTCTACGAGTTCCGAACTCCATCAAAGGTTCGTCTTCGATCACAGCCTTGATCCGAGCGGCTTTTGTGGCAATCAAGGTTTGGAAATTGACAATATTGAGGAGGGCCGTTTCAACCAACTGACACTGGGCAAGCGGTCCTTCTACTTGGACAATCGGCTCATTGGCAAAGACCAGGTCCCCTTCTTTGGCAGAACGAACAGTCAATTCCATTTTAAAATTTTTCAAGTAATCCAAGAAGGCTCCTTCGTAGCCTAAGGATTCTAAGTAGGCAATATCCGACTCTGAAAAACGTAGATTCTTCAAATAGTTGACAATGCGCTCAAGACCTGCAAAGACGGCATAGCCATTTTTGAAGGGTTGCTGGCGGAAATAGGCTTCGAAGACCGCCTTTTTATTGTGGATGCCTTGCTCAAAGTAAACCTGCATCATATTGATTTGGTACAAATCAGTATGGAGAGTTAAACTATCATCTGGGTACATGTTTGATCCCTCTTCTTTTTTTACGTCATGGTACCAGTCACGCTCTGTCAACTGGCACAGTCCAAAATAATTTTAAACACATTATAGCACATTTTAAGCAGGACCACATGAGTTTAATCCGGGTTAAGCCTCATTTTTATCGTAAAAAAGAAGGGATCTTCGCCTCTTTCCATCAGACGAACATCCCTTTCTTCTCTCTTATTCTTCGTGTTCAGTAATATATTTATAAGCTTCTTGACCGGCGACAGCGCCATCCCCAACCGCTGTGGTGACCTGACGAAGATCTTTTTGGCGGACATCTCCAACCGCAAAGACACCCGGCACGGAGGTCTTCATATGATCATCAGTGATCACCCAACCTTGGTCGTCTAGAATACCGAGGTCTTTGGCAAAGTCACTGACAGGATCCAAGCCCACATAGATAAAGACACCACCAGCTGCTTGCTCGCGAACCTCACCAGTTTGAACATCTTTTAAGACCAGACTGGTCACACGGTTGTCCCCTTTGATCTCTTCGACCACTGTATTCCAAGCAAAGTGAATCTTTTCATTGGCAAAAGCTCGGTCTTGAAGAACTTTTTGGGCACGTAGGGCATCGCGTCGATGAACAATGGTAACAGACTTAGCAAACTGAGTCAGGAAGATTGCCTCTTCAACCGCAGAATCTCCTCCACCAACAACCATGAGGTCTTCATCTCGGAAGAAGGCGCCATCACAGACAGCGCAATAAGAAACCCCACGACTATTTAATTCTTCTTCACCTGGAACTCCCAACAAGCGATGGTTAGAACCAGTCGCAATAATAACGGTCTTGGCTTGCAAGAGGCCATCATCTGTCGTAATTTCCTTGTAACTTCCTTGATCAACAATATTTTCGGCTCTACCGAACAAGTGTTCCACACCTAGGGCTTCTAGAGGTTCAAACATCTTTTCAGCCAATTCAGGTCCACTGATATTGGCATAGCCTGGATAATTCTCGATATCGGACGTATTGTTCATCTGTCCGCCAGGAATTCCAGCTTCTAACAAGGCAACCTTTAGATTGCTGCGGGCTGCATACAGGGCTGCAGTCATACCCGCAGGTCCTGCACCGATAATCAGTGTATCATACATAAGCTTCTCCTTTAGTTGTAACTATCTTGATTCTAACTCCAATTGAACCATTTTGCAATTATCTTGCTCGAAGAATAAACAGAACTCCAATGACTGCAAAGGTAAGGACTGGAATTGTCATAATATCAATTAATAAAATATCATAGAGGTGTAACTGGCGTTCCTTAGCTGTTTTATCCGTCTTACGAGCCGCTCGCAAGCCTATCCAAATAGCTGAGGTAACCAACACCCCAATTGAAGTGATGATTAGGCTCTCGATATAGAGAGATAGCAATTGCTTTAACATAAGATCTCCTTAGTATCCAAGATTGGAATGAGGGGACGAGATGCCGATTCGTTTCGTTCACTATTGGATCAAGTTGAAACTTCTATCTTCGCGGAAAAATGAACTACTACTATTCATCTTTTCCTGAGGCACCTACTCAAAGAAAAATCCGAGTCTGAAACATCGCGTTCCAGACTCGAGCTCTTATATATTATATCAAACAAATGTTCGTTTGTAACTAGCAAAGAATTCTTTTGTCCGCTCTTCTTTAGGAGCTTTCATAATCTCTTCTGGAGTGCCAGATTCAATAATTTTCCCCTTGTCGAGGAACAAGACCTTATCTGCCACCTGGGAAACAAAGCTCATATCATGGCTGACCAGAATCATGGTTTGACCTGCCTGAGCTGCTGCTGCGATGGCTTTTTCTACCTCTCCGACCAATTCCGGATCGAGGGCTGAAGTTGGCTCATCCAACAAGAGGACTTCCGGCTTCATGGCTAGGGCCCGTGCCAAGGCTACCCGTTGCTTCTGCCCTCCTGACAAATGACGAGGGTAATGGGTTTCTCGGTCCGACAGACCGACTTTTGCGAGTTCTTCTTTGGCAATCTTGGTCGCTTCCTGGTCAGATAAGCCTTTGACGACGATTAGTCCTTCCTTGACGTTGTCCAAGGCTGTCTTGCGGCTGAAAAGATTAAACTGTTGAAAGACCATAGCTAGCTTTCTTCGAAGGGTCAGGATCTCGTCCTTGCTGATGTTTTCAAAGTCTACCTTCTCCCCATTGATCTCAATGCTACCACTATCTGGGGCTTCCAAATAGTTCAAGCTTCTCAAGAAGGTTGATTTCCCAGCTCCAGAAGAACCGATCAAGGCAACAACTTCCCCTTTTTGGACTTCCAAATCGAGATGGTCTAGGACTACTTGACCGGAAAAAGATTTTGATAATTGTGAAATCCGAATCATGCTGCTCGTTCCTCCTCTTGCAAGGTTTGGGTAACAACTTTTGGATCTTTGATAGAGAGTACCTGTTCGATCCAGCGCCCCAATTGTTCAATCAAAATATTAATGGCCCAGTAAATCAATGAAACAGAGATAAAGCGCTCAAAGTAGCGACTGTCATTCCCCGACATAATCTTGGCTTGGGCAAAGATTTCCAAAACACCTGCATAGAAGGCCAAAGAAGTCCCCTTGGTCAAACCAATCAAAGAGTTGATCAAGGTCGGAGTCGCAACCACTGCTGCATTTGGAATAATAATCCGACGATAAACTTGGGCATTGGTCATCCCGAGACTCTTCGCCGCTTCAATTTCACCCGCATCAACAGACAAAATCGCTGCCCGAATGGTCTCACTGGCATAGGCTGCCTCATTGAAGGCAAAGGCCACAATGACAAATAAATGGGCTGGCACATCGTTGATATTAAAGGCTGTCCCATATTGTTGGTTAATGGCCTTCAATAGGAGCGGGATTCCATAATAGGTCAGCATCAACTGGACCAAAATTGGTGTCCCTCTTAAAAAACTCACAAACAAGGCTTGGATCGGGTAGAGGATTTTTACCCGATTGATCTTGACAATGGCAAACAATAGGGCTAGCAATAAACCAAAAAAGGCTCCTGCCAAGGTTAACAAAATCGTATTTGGAAGCTCTTTTAAAATTCCTGGAATAGCTTCAAAAACGACGCGTAGGTTAAAGATTTCTCCTTCTGGTATCCATTTTAAAAACTCTTCATACCAGCCAGATACCAGATAAGTAGTTGTAAACATCTTCGTTACTTCCTCCCTCGATAATGAATCATTCTATCATATTTACAGTTAAAATGCTGAGTTTTGCTACTGATCGTTCGTAAATCATGCTTCAGGTCTGATTTGATCTCAAGCAAGCGTCTCCCCTAAGAGCAAAAAAATAGACTATCTATAGATAGTCTATCACAAAATAAATCAGCGACCAAATAGTTAATTTTTATGGAAATCTTTAAATTTCTTTATCACTAAAAGGTTTGGCGTTTCGCCTTTCTTTCTGCTCGACCGCGAGCACGATTCTCAGCTCGCTTGGCTTTGCGACGTTTCTCGTCCACGGCCCATTTGATTTTTTTCTTGTAGCCTGGTTTGATTTTTTTCTTTTTCTTCTTGACCAAGCCAATCATCTCAATATCGAGTTTTTCTTGGCGTTTTTCACGATTAGCCCGGCGATCCCGGTCGTAAGTATCTTCGATAGCTCCAGCCTTCAAGACCTTAGGGACAAACTGGATGCCCAATTTTTCAAGCTCCCGAATGTCTGAGTCATCACTCGGTTGATAGAGGGTGATGGCTGTGCCAGGAAGACCATTCCGACCAGTCCGGCCAACGCGGTGGACAAAGAAGGATAAGTCTTGTGGAATAGCATCGTTGATAACATGACTGACCCCTTCAATATCAATCCCACGCGCTGCCAAGTCAGTCGCCACGATATATTCAAAATCCAGGTTTTTGACTTGGTTCATGATTCGTTTGCGCTCCCGTGGAGGAACCCCCCCATGGATTTTAGCGACCTTGAGCCCCTTTTCTACTAAAAAAGCATGCAAATCGTCCGCTCTGTCCTTGGTATTCACAAAAATCATTGCCAGATAAGGTTGAAGAGCCTGCGTCAATTGATAGACTTGCTCATTCTTATCGCGCCCTTTTGTCGATACCAACCAGTTATCAATGGTGTCCGAGATCACCGTTTTGGTTTTGATCTGCTCCATGACAGGGTTAGACAAATATTTCTTCAAGAAGGGTTGTAACTTTTGCGGAATCGTAGCAGAGAAAACCAAGAATTGGAGTTGTTTGGGAAGACTGGATGCAATCTTGTCTACCGTCGTCAAAAAGCCCATATCGAGAGTCATATCCGCCTCATCAACCACAAAGGTGTGAGCCTTATGAATAGCCAAGTCTCCAGAAGCGACCAAATCATAGATCCGTCCAGGTGTCCCAATGACAATATGGGGTTGGGCTATTTGGAGCTTATCGATTTGACGAGCCTTATCAGTTCCCCCAACGTAGTTGGCAATCCGAATTTCTTTTTCACAGTGGCTAGCAATCTGACGAGCCGCTTGGTAAATCTGTGTGGCCAATTCCCGACTAGGCGCAGTAATGACCACTTCGACATGGCTACTTTCCTCATTTAAAGTTTGAAAAATTGGCAAGAGGAAAGTATGGGTCTTCCCTGATCCTGTTTTAGATTCACCGACCAGATCACGGCCTGCTAAAACAATCGGTATCAGCTTTTCTTGAACTTCTGTTGCTTCGATAAAATTAATTTCTTTTAAGGCCTCTTGGATATAGTCCTTAAACTTAAAATCTGTAAATTTCATTCTCTTATCCTTTCATCATCTCCACTATTATATCAAAAAACTCCTCTTCCCGCTCTTCTTTTGGACAGCAATTCCTAGCCAGCGAAAAAGGCTGAGATCACATCCCAACCTTTTATGATTCATGGCTTATGAATTGGTCAAATAGTAGATCAAGAGGGTCAAGGCGCTCATTCCTGCACCAACACTCCAGAGAAAGGCATCGACCTTCCACTCAGACCATTTAGGTCCATTACCAGACAGACCACCCAGTTCTAAATGATGGTGGAAAGGAGTCATTCGGAAAATCCGACGTCCTTCTCCATAACGTTTCTTGGTCCATTTGAAATAGGTCACTTGTAGCATCACTGAACCTGTTTCAATGACATAGACCAGACCAATCAAGAGCAGCGTCCACTCGACATGCAAAGCCATTGACAAGGCTGCAAGCATCCCTCCAAGAGCTAGACTACCGACATCTCCCATAAAGATTTTAGCCGGCTTGTGGTTGTAGACGAAGAAACCTAATAGAGCTCCAATCATACTGATGGTCACAAAAAGGATATCGATTCGTCTTTGCCAAATAGCTATAATGGAATAAGCGATCAAGCTGATGGTTACCGAAATGCTTGCCAACCCATCAATCCCGTCCGTTAAGTTGACTGCATTTGAAAAACCAACTAACCAGAACAAGGCAAAGACAATATAGAAATGTCCCAAATAGATATCCCAACCAAAGACATTGAGAAGACTACCAGCTCCATGGCGTTCAGAAAAGAGATAGAAAATGATCCCTCCCACCAATTGCAAGGCTAATTTTTGCTTGGGATTTAACCCTTCATTGATTTTACGAAAGACCTTCAAGAAGTCATCCAAGAAACCGACGATTCCATACAAGACCAAAATAAAGAGGATCAATTGAACAGGGCGCGTAAAGTTTCCCGTTAAAAAGCTAAAGACAAGAGTGACAAAGACTGAAGTGATCAAGAAAACCACTCCCCCCATAGTTGGAGTGCCTGCTTTGGCTTTGTGTTGCTTCACATCTTCGTGCATTTGTTGCCCCGAAATATGGGCCCGTTGATAGAAACGGATAAAGGCTGGAATGCCAATAACCGTCAGTATAAAGGATACTACTAGGGTAGCAAGTAACATATCAATCTCCTAATGTAATTGTTATTTTCTTCGTCTTCTTTAAAGCAGTTTCTACTTTGACGTTTTGTTTGCTCACACGAGAACCTTCCCCTTTATAGGTGATCTCAATGCCCGTCCATTCCGCAAATTTATCAACATTTTTCTTAGTCCAACCATACATATCCGGAACTGAATCTAAGTCATCTGTTAATAATAACACTTGCTCATTTGCTTTTAATTTCGTTCCTGCTGATACAGACATCTTTTTAATATTCTTTCCAGTTCCTAGGACGACAGGCTGGATCAGATTGCGACGCAGTTCATCTGCGAAGCCACCTGGGCTGATGGTCTGCTTCAAGTTCAATTCTTTCGACAAGGATTCTGCGGACGGCATCTTATAGGTGTCCTCTTTCGTGACCCCATCCAAGGCTTTGGTTTCCGTTACTAGATTCAACTCATCCTTCAAGGCAACCGCATCTTCCAAGACTGGATTGACCAGTTCTTGCCAGCTCTTTGGACTAAAGCTGACTTCAGGCTGTTGAACTGTCACATACATAATAAAATCTGGGTCTTCAGCAGGTGTCATGACAACAATCGAGTAGATATTATCATTTTCGCCTTCCAAGTAGCCATTAGCTGTCGCAATTTGGGCTGTCCCTGATTTAACAGCAACATTTTGTCCAGCTACTTGGATAATGGGACCATCCGATGAATAGAGGGTACCAAATTGAGGATCAGTCCCTACCGTAATCATGTAATTACGGGTCTGTTGGGCAACCGAAGCGGGTACTGGATTGCCGACAATCTCTCTTTGTGATTTACGAGCAGTTTCATGCTTGCCGTCGTAAATCGCACTGATAAATTTAGGCTCCAACATTTCCCCATCATTTGCAATGGCAGAAAATGCACGCAACATCTGCGTTTGGGTCACCGAAATCCCTTGACCGAAAGAAGACATGGCTTGAGTGACATAGTTATCTCCTGGTAGGCCTCCAAAACCTTCGTCTCCCATTCCAAAACGTGTAGGAAGTCCGAACTTAAAGAGTTTGAGGTAATTCATCCAGACATTATTGCCCATCTTCTGTTCAAGCTTGGTCATCCCAATGTTACTTGAATAGGCAAAACCTTGGGCAATATTCATATAGCGACCTTCAGACAGCCCCATATTGACATCCCAGTCACGGATGGTCGCATCTTTTACTTGTAGTTCGTTACTGTAGTATACTTCATTATAGGCTGGGAAAGTTCCATGATCAATCGCCGAAGCTAATAACATGACCTTCATAGTCGAACCTGGTTCGTATTGATCCTGGTAAAGAATCGTGTTCCAGGTTCTCAGATTCTTAATATCCAAGCCTTCTTTGGTATCTGCATTATAGGTTGGACGTTGCGTCGTTGCAAGGATTTCCCCCGTTTTGGCACTGACCAGGGTCGCACTGACATATTTACCTTTTACCTTTTCTTGGAAAACATCCATTCGCGTTTCGAGATAGGTTTGAAGTTCCGCAGAAAGGGTTGTGTAGACATCCTTCCCATCTTCGGTCTTCACGGCAACCTTATCTGATCCCGGCACAATATTTCCGTTGCGATCCTTCTCATAGGTCACAACGCCGTCCTGACCACCTAGGATGCGATCCAAGGATTTTTCGATTCCCGTTGTTCCCTGCAGGGTTTTATTGCCTTCTTTATCTTCTATCAATTGAGCTTGACCGATAAATTGAGAGGCAAAGGTCCCATTTTTATAACTCCGGTTTGGACTCGTCGTAAAATCAACACCTTTAATGTTGGCAGCTTCTAGTTCACTCCGGATAGCATCCATGTTGCTATAACTAATATCGTTCCCCGCTGCACCAAAAGAAACTTGGTTGAGCTTCTTTTGAGACAGTTGTTGGACGACATAATCTTTTTCCATCCCCAAATAACGATTAAAAACGTCCGCTACTTGGTTGTATTGGCTTTCTTCAACGTATAAAACTTCACCTTTTGCTGATTTATAAGTTTTATCGATGATAGCATAAACATTATAAGTCGTCGCATCTTCAGCAATGACAGCTCCATTTCGATCATAAATTGTTCCTCGTTTGGCTGGAACAATCTCTGTTTTCTGATGGACTTGATGCGATAACTCAGATAAATTTTTTCCAAATTTGCTATCTGTGCCTATAATAACTGCAAAATTAATGAGAAAAATGAAGAAAACAAGAATAGAAAGCAAACTTAAATTCTTAGCTACTTGCCGACGATTTTGGTCTGGAAGTTTCCTTTTTTTAAGGGAATAACGAATGATTTTCTTTTTTAATTTACTCATCGCTACTTGAACTCACCACTTTTCGATTTTCTTTTTGGAGGGTCATCCCCTGAGAACTAGCTAACTTAGACAAGCGTTCATAGCGAGTCAACTCATTGACTTCTTGTCGGATATCTTCTAGTTCAGTCTCTTTTGTTTTTAGTTCCGTATTGAGGTTTGTCAAATCACTTTGCACTTGTAAAATTCGCGTCTGCATAAAAATAATACTGACAGCAAGAATAATCCCTGTTAGGACAATCGAGCCATAAAAAGCTTTCTCTACTCTGGTAAAGCGACGAATACGATCTTGCAATTGACTACCCCGAGATCGTAATGGTTGATCTGCCATGTTCATTTCCTCTTACTTATGAATTTTTCGAGCAACCCGCAATTTTGCAGAATGAGCTCGGTTGTTCTTCTCTAACTCTTCTTGGCTTGGAAGAATCGGTTTTCGAGAGACTAATTCCATTTTTGGTTTTAAGTCCTCTGGGATGAAAGGCAAGCCCTTCGGTACTTCTACTGTAGAAGCTTCTTTAAACAATTGCTTGGTCAAACGATCTTCCAAGGAATGAAAGGTAATAACTGAAATACGACCACCAACTGCCAACAAATCCATAGCCTGCTGGATTGATTCATCCGCTGCTCCCAATTCATCATTGACTTCAATTCGAATCGCCTGAAAAATTTGTTTGGCTGGATGCCCCTTTTTCTTTAGTTCCTTAGCCGGTTTTGCCGATTTGATGATTTCAGCCAATTCTGTCGTCGTTTCAATCGGTTTTACCGCACGCGCTTGTTCGATCTTTCTAGCAATTTGCTTGGAAAACTTATCTTCCCCATACTTGAAAAAGATTCGGACTAGATCGTGGTAATCATAGTTGTTAACCACGTCATAAGCCGTCAAAGAGGCTTCTTGGTTCATCCTCATGTCCAAGGGAGCATCTTTTTTATAAGAAAAACCTCGAGACCGCTCATCTAACTGGGGACTAGAAACTCCTAAATCATAACAGATTCCATCGATCTCATTGACTCCCAGTTCTTGGAGACGTGCTTGAAGATTCCGGAAATTGTCTTTGATGAAGGTTATCATGCCCTTTTCAACATAAGGAGCCAATCGTCTCTCCGCATTATCAATCGCATGCTGATCCTGATCAAAAGCATATAAATGCCCTTTTTCACTTAATTGACTTAATAAATATTCGCTATGGCCAGCTCCACCTAAAGTGGCATCCACATAGATTCCATCTGGCTTTACATCCAGCATATCAATCGTTTCATGGAGCAAGACCGTTACATGATGAAATTCTTTACTCATATCCTATCTATTTTACCACAAATCTGACCAGGATGCACTTGAGATTCTCTTCTCTATCCACTCATCATTTTTGGATAAAAAGTTCCCATTCTTCAAAAGCTCATCCTATCAACCAATAGACCGTGAGAAGCAAATTGTGATACAATAACTCTATGAAAGATAAAAAACACCTTCTCCTTGGCCTGCTAGTGGTCGACCTTATTGCCGTTTACTTTTTCCTACGAACTCCTGTCCCTTGGATTTTTTGGACAGCAACCTTCGTTCTTGCCGTCTCCATTTGGATATTTAAAAATCAATGGAAAAACTACAAAAATAGAGATAAGGATTCAGACTAGCCCCTATAGAACAAGAAAACTCGATCAGTTCAACATCTGATCGAGTTTTCTATTGTCTATTTATGAATTGGGATCATCAAGGCTACGGCCATGCAAACCTTTTTCCCGTTGCACTTGGCGTAGTTTCTCAGGTGTCACGTCATTGCCTTCTTCATCCACCACCTTGATTCCTTCAATGTGGTGACGAACGGAACGACGATAGCCCTCAATGTATTCTTCACGAAGTTTTGCTTGCTCCACTTCTTCTTCTGGAGTCAACCCTTCTGTTTTTTTCTTTTTAGCAAGCTCATTGATTCGAGCGATTTTTTCAGGTGTCATAATAAGACCTACTTTCTACCTGTTACCAGGTACTTATTTTGTGTTCAATTGGTTGAAGGCTGCAACTTTATTGGCTTTCGCTACAAGACCTGCAAGAAGGGCCAAACGGTTGTTTTTAACAGCCTCATCTTCTGCCATCACCATGGTATTGTCAAAGAAGGCATCGATGACTGGGCTAAGAGCAAAGAGTTTAGCCAATTTGTCGCTAGCTACACCAGTCAATTCAAGCTCTTCAATTGCTTTGGCAAGAGCTTTTTCTTGATCATTTTCAAAGAGACTGGCATCGACCGCTACTGAAGCATCTGCTTTTTCTGCCAAGTTGAAGGCACGTGAGAGTGACTCAACAGCTGCCTTGTAACCATCCGTTTTAGCAGCTTCTGAAAGAGCTTCAGCTGCTTCAAGCATATCTGCCACGACAAAATTTGAACTAGCAAGAACAGCATCTTTGATATCTTTTGCTGTGCGTCCCATCATCTTGTCCACACGCGCCTTGATGAAGTTGAGCACTTCTGCTTGATTGTCATAGGAAAGACTATCAAATGAAAGGGCGTAAAGGCTGTCGATCAACTCATCCATAGGGATATGCCAGCCAAAGGCATCCAAGATACGAACAATCCCTTGTGTTGCACGACGAAGCGCATAAGGGTCATTGGAACCTGATGGAATCAAGCCTACTGAGAAGAATGAAAGGAGGGTATCCAATTTATCTGCAAGCGCAAGGATAGCACCAACCTTAGTCTCTGGAAGGGCACCATCTGCTGAATCAGGAAGGTAGTGCTCACGGATAGCTGTCGCTACCGCAGCATCTTCACCAGCGAGAAGAGCATATTTTTCACCCATGATTCCTTGCAATTCGTCGAACTCTCCGACCATACCCGTCAAGAGGTCAAATTTGTAGATTTCAGCTGCACGAGCTACGGCTGCCGTTTCTTCAGCAGTCAAACCAGCTTGCTCAGCCAAGGAAGCTGCAATGACACCAGCACGGGCCATGTGTTCTGAAAGGGAACCGATTTTTTCATGGAAAGTCACGTGAGCCAATTTAGCAACCTGGTCTTCAATCTTAAGTTTTTGGTCTTCACGCCAGAAGAATTCACCATCTTCAAGACGTGCCACCAAGACTTTTTCATTTCCGCGAACAACATTTTCCAAGTGTTCGGCGTTCCCATTACGGACGGAGATGAAGTTTGGTTTGAGCTGACCATCAAGATCACGCACAACAAAGTAACGTTGGTGTGTTTCCATTGAGGTCACCAAGACTTCTTCTGGAACGTCCAAATATTTGGTGTCGAAGCTTCCCATAAAGGCAGTTGGGTATTCGACCAAGTTCAAGACTTCGTTCAAAAGTCCTTCTTCGATTTGAACTTGCACACCTTGTTCTGCTTCGATGGCCTTGATTTGCTCACGAATCATGTTTTCACGTTCTTTGCTATCCGCAATCACGTAAACCGTGCGAAGGTCTTCTTCATAAGAATCCGCATTGGTAATTTCCACTTCATGTCCAAGGAAACGGTGTCCACGACTGACACGACCTGACTGGATATCCAAGAAATCAAGGTCAAGCGCTTCGTCACCCAAAAGAACTGTCAAGGTGTGAACTGGGCGAATGTATTCAAAACTGTTGTTAGCCCAGTGCATGCTAACAGGGAAGGTCAATGAAGCAAGCACTTCTGGAACGCCAGCCAAGACTTCTTTAGCAGGTTTTCCAGCTTCGTGTTTCGTAACATAAACGTACTCTTCCCCTTTGACTTCGCGGAATTCGATATCGTCAACCGTCAAACCTTTCCCACGGACGAATCCTTGAGCTGCTTTTGAGAAGTTACCTTCTGCATCTAAGGCGATTTTCTTAGAAGGTCCTTTAAAATCTTCGGTCAAATCCGTTTGTTGATCCGCTAAACCAATGACACGGACAGCCAAACGGCGTGGCGTTGAGAAGGTTTGAATGCTTTCGTATGAAAGACGGTTGTCATCCAAGAAGGCTGCCATTTTTTCACCTAGTTGTTTTTCACTTGGTGTGACAACGTAGGCTGGTAACTCTTCGAGTCCTAGTTCTACTAATAAGTTTTTTGTCATGTTTTTTCTCCGAAAATATCTTTTTTCCAGTTTGCCTTATGTGATTGGCACGCAAGCAACCGACTTCGTCGTTTCATTGCTAAAATTGGAGCCTAAGGTCTCCAATTTTGCCTGGTATCGTTAGTATCTCTAACGATACCTTTATCACTGCGGCAACTGGTTCTGTAGGATTGCTCTATCTGCCAATCCCATCTAATACGTTCTCTCTATTCTTCCTCTTTTGCTAGGAGTTGAGCGCGGGTTGCTTCGTCGAGAAGTGGGTAGCCAAGTTTCTTACGTTCTGCGACGAAGGTTTTGGCTACAACACGAGCCAAGTTACGGATGCGGGCAATATAACCAGCACGTTCTGTAACAGAAACAGCACCACGTGCGTCTAGCAAGTTGAAAGTGTGTGAACATTTCAAAACGTAGTCATAGGCAGGGTGAACAAGGCCCAATTCCAAAGCACGTCCTGCCTCTTTTTCAAATTTTTCGAAGTTTTCAAGAAGCATATCTTGGTCAGAAACTTCAAAGCTGTATTTTGAGTGTTCATATTCTGGCTGAAGGAAGATTTCTCCATATTTAACTCCTGGAGCCCACTCAATATCGTAAACTGAGTCTACTTCCTGAATATAAGAAGCTAAACGCTCCAACCCATAAGTGACCTCAGCGGTAACAGGACCAGTTGCCAAACCACCGACTTGTTGGAAGTAGGTGAACTGAGTGATTTCCATACCGTCAAGCCACACTTCCCAACCAAGACCAGCTGAACCAGTTGATGGGTTTTCCCAGTTATCTTCAACGAAACGAATATCGTGTTCCAAAGGATTGATACCTAATTTTTCCAAAGACTCAAGGTAAAGTTCTTGAATATTTGATGGAGAAGGTTTCATCACCACTTGGAATTGGTGGTGTTGGTAAAGACGATTTGGGTTTTCCCCGTAACGACCATCTGCTGGACGACGAGATGGCTCTACATAAGCCGCATTCCATGGCTCAGGACCAATGGCACGAAGGAAGGTGTAAGGACTCATGGTTCCCGCACCCTTTTCATTATCATAAGCCTGCATGAGCATACAACCCTGGTCATTCCAGTATTGTTGCAAAGTAAGGATGATTTCCTGGAAAGTCAATTTTTTAGACATGTTTTACTCCTTTTTTAATTCTTGCGACTTTGGATACAAAAAAACCGTGTCTTTGCCCCTAAGTCAAGTGACCTAGGGGCGTCAAAAACGCGGTTCCACCCTAATTTATTACTTCATTTTATTCTACTGTACTCAGCTATCTACTGAGAGAAAGCGCCACTTACTTATCTTGTTCTGCTTGGCTTTCACTATCCCAAGCTCGCTAAAAAAACGCCATAAGCCTTTCTTTCTTGACTAGTATTATAGCAGATTTCTATTCGAGTGTAAACAAAAAACAAGTCCGAAACAGGTGTTTCAGACTTGTCGCAAATCCTTTCAAAGAAAGGTGACTGTTATGGGCGTTTTACAACCTTTGGTTTTTTCCCATTTAATTTTTTCTTAGCAGCTTTAACCTCAGCTAATACCGCCTTAACTTCCTGTTGACTGGCACCAGGATTAGCCAGTACAGCTTGAGCGCGGATAAAGGCTTGTAGATAGTTTACCTTCGCCTTATCTGCTGCATAGATAAACTTCGCATTCTTAGCTTGGAACTGGAGTTCTGCCGCAATCAATTTCTTCAGACTTGAAAAATCAGTTGTTTTACCATTTAGCTGTTGATCAGCTGCCTGATAATTTGCAAGTGCTTGGTTGATTTGCTCTTGTGTCACACCTTCACGGACGAGCAAGAGAGCCAATGCCTTAAAGCTTTGGTCAAAGGCACGTCGAGCGGAATCCTTAGCGTTGGCATAACGACCTGTTTTTGAGGCTACATCATAGGCAGCAATGGCTGATTTTAGCGCTGTAAAATCAGACTCTTTTCCGTCTAATTGACTCGTAACCAATCCAAGATTTGAGAAGATTTGGTTAACTTCTGCTTGTGATAACTTAGCTGCAAGAGCTTTCTGAGCTTCTTGATAAGCTGCATCATAGGCTAAACGTTTTTCACTCGTTGCATTAAAGTACTGTGGAGTGCTGGTCAAATTAGCTTGTTGAGCCAACAATTGCAACAATTGGGTCTTAATGACTACAGAAAGTTTTGCGAGATTGTTTTGGTCTGCTAGAACGGTCACAGTCGGTGCATCCTCAAACAACTCATAACCTGTTGGTAGACTGACTGAAATCGTGTAGGTTCCAACTGGGACATCTTTTCCAAAAGCGTTCTTGCCATAGCGTTGAACTGGAAGAACAAAGGTTTCACCAGCTTGATTTTTCAAGACAACTGGTGTTGTTCTTGGTACTGCTTGATCAAAGACCAGGCTCAAAGGTGCAGTGACAATCTCTTTGGCCAAGAATTCGATGGTCTTAAAGCTGTCCTCTGCAGTGATTTCAAATTTCTGAGTTCGTTCGCTGACGAGTTTCAGATCTGATTTGTCATAGGCAAAGAGTTCTGCCACGTAGCTACCAAACTTAAGGAAATTGATTTCTTTCCCTTTGTCTAAGTTGACATACTGTCCTTGATCATCCTTGATACGGTAGACAAAATCGGTATCTAATTCTTTATGTGTATCGGCATCTAGGACTGACACCTTAATCCGGCCACTATCTTCAGTACCAGCAAAATCAGCAAGAGAAGCAAAGTCGCGGTTTCCAGCGTAGTCTTCTACCACATAGTAAAGTAAGTATTTACTGATTCCTTCTGGAAGAGTATAGCCACCATCTTCATTTGCCGTTAAATAGACACGGTTTTCAAAGCGACTAGTCTTCCCTAGGGCGTCTTTCCCCTCTTTAACGAGGGTCCCTTCTTCATCAAAGGCCTTGACATAGAAGACTTGCTCTCGTAAGATTCCACCGTTGCCAATATCTTTTGTTTTACGAGCATAGAAGGTTTCTACCCCATCCTTCTTGGTCGTATAACCTGAAGTCAAGACTGGTTTTTGGGTATCGATTTGGATATTAAATCGAACAACTTGCTCTTCTGCTCCTGGAACGGCTGGCGTATAGCGAACTTCATAGACATAGTGACCATCCGCTACCTTTTCACCCTTGGCATCCGTTCCTTCCCAAGCCGTATTGTCGACTAGATAAGATCGTTTCCCACGTCCGTCAAAATAATTCTTACGAGCAGAGAAAGATCCTGTACTTGACCAAATTGGATTAGCAAATGCTTGATCATCTGCCTTGTAGACAGCTGCTTTCATATTTTTTAGGTTTCGCAAGACGACTGCACGATATTGCACGTAATCTTTGTTCCCATCTCCATCTGGAGAAATAGCCAGACGGACATTGCCATCAGCATCCAAATGGAGGACGTTCAAACCTTCTGGTGTTTCCACTGTTCCAAGAACGATTGGGCTTCGTTCTGCTGTTTCCTTCTTAGCAGTCGTATAGAGCACATCATTCACGTTTGAAACTAAAGAGGTGACGTTTGCATTCGATGGCACGTGTTTGGTTTCTGGGACATCATAGTAGAATCCTGATTTCCCTTCTCTTACCAAGTTGTAGATTGGTTTTTCAACCGCAGGGATATCTTGGAAAGAACCACGGAAGCCCATAAATGGGATGCTAACCACATCGCCATCATCTGCTGGATCCACAAAGCGAACAAATCCTTCTAGGAAGTAACCGTTCGGCATCAATTTAGTCAATTCTTCTGCAAACTTAGATGCATCGACAGTCACCGTCACTGTCTGACTGCTATGGGCTTTTACGGTGACATTTGGCCATACTGTCTCTGTTAATTTCCGTGGCTTCAAGGTAAAGTGATCGTCTTTTACATCGTCGGTAGTGGTATTCACAATCATCTTCAACTCTCTGTCAGTATCAGAAATATTATGAACGGTCACATCAAAACTGAATCGATCTTCTACATTACCAAGGGTTACGCTTGGGTAAGCATCTTCATTCGTTACATATAAATCTGTCGAGACAGCTGCAGCAGTATCTACAATCCCTGCCCCTTGTTGACGTACCGAAGTGTAGGCCCCCGTTTCTTTGTTGAAGTGCGGTTTTGCAGTCGACATGATCAAGGCCTTAACCGTTGCAGATAGCTCCTCTGGTGAAAGTTCTGGATGATGAGCTTGAAGGTATTCCTTCACCAAAGCTGATACCCCAGCCACATGAGGAGAGGCCATACTGGTTCCGCTGATACTGCCATAGCTATTATCATTTAGTGAAGAGAAGATCGATCCACCAGGTGCTGTGACATCCGGTTTTAATTGTCCATCCGTTGAGACTCCCCAACTAGAGAATTCAGACATCTTCCCAGCGTCAGGGTTTGGACGGTTATCCAGACTGCCATCAAAGACTATCTTGTAGTCTTTGTCTTTGATCGCTTCTCCATACCGCTTAGAAATAAATACCGCAGGAATCTTTCTCGCATCGCCTTCGAGGCCCATTTTGACATTCGCGCCTTCGACACTATTGTAAATAAGGGCTCCAATCGCTCCTTTTTTATAGACATTAGCGACCTTATCTGAGAAGGTGATTTCACCACGTTTGATGAGGGCGACTTTACCAGTCAAATCGAGACTTTCTAAATCACTCTCACGCCCCAAACCAGCATCCACATAGTCATATTCTTTCCCATTTTCGAAATTGGCATCTGTTTCAGCCGCTGTATAGGTAAACTTCCCTTTATCCAAGTCGGCATTGTCTTCCAAACCACGCACTGTAAAGACTTCTTCCGTTACGAATGAATCATTTACTGAGGCAACAGAAATAGACTCTTCTACGGTTGAAGGACTACCCACGACACCATAATCAGGGTTTTCAGCACTTGGGTTGTTATAACCGTATCCATAGGTATTGCTATTACCCGCAGCGATGACGACACTAACCCCTTTGGCGCGTGCTCGTTGGATCGCTTCTCTGACAGCAGGACTAGCATTCACTGTAGATCCTGTCCCAGACCCTAAACTCATGTTAATGACATCGGCTCCCAATGCCACTGCGTCATCAATCGCTTTTACATAGACAACATCGCTGGTCGATCCACTACGATCAGAGAAAACCCGCATAAACATCACTTGGGCTTCTGGAGCAACTCCATATACGTAGTTGCCATCCCCAGCTTTTTTGTCAGGGTTCCCAGTCGCAATACCTGTTACGTGCATACCGTGTGAATCATGGTCTTTTTCTTTGATATTGTCATCTCCGTCCATATAATCATAGGCAAAGACAACCTTATCGTTGTACCATTTTCCGTAGTCAATTCCCGCTGCTTTTTTTGCAGCTTCTAATTCTGTTTGATTTTTGAACTTCCCTTTTGTAGGATCTGAGATCCGCAATACTTCATGGTAGACATCTAAACCAGAGTCAATGACCGCAACAACAGTCCCTTCACCCTTGTAGCCTTTTTCCCAAGTTTGGGGCACATTAATAATCGTATTGCTGCTGATACTTAATGGTTTATCTTCAGCTTTCTTTTCAGTACGTACTTCCGTTACAGGTTTAGCCTCACTCTTCTCCTCTGTTGAAGAAGGTTTTGCTTCTGTTTTTTCCTGTCCTTCGGATGTTTTTTCTGCAGTTTTTTCTACAGTTTTTTCTTCGGTTTTAGTTACGACTTCCGCTTGCTTTTCAGTAGCTTGAGCCTCTGTTTTTGCTTCCTGCGCAAGGACTTGGCTATCTGATTCGACAGATGGAGTTGTTGCCCCTTTGTCTGAGGAGACTGGCTCGTCAACAACTTTACCATTTTCAACTACTGAGCCTGTAGTCTGCTCACTTGCCTGATTCGTTACAGGAGACGCAGACTCACTTGGCGATGCTTGATTTGCTTCTGCAGATGCAACGACTGCAGTCTCTGGCTGTTTCGCTTCATCAGCACTTACATTCCCTGCTCCAAAGACAAGAACAGATCCTAATAGCACCGATGCAACACCAAACTTATATTTTCTCAATGAGAAACGCTGTTTACTCATAAAATTCCCCCTATATACTAAATTATTCTTATTATACTCCTAATTTTTCAGAAAATTCACTCAACATTAACTTTGTTATCAAATTGTAATATTTCCGTACAATATCTTTAATTAGTTGTTTTTTGTTTGCTTTTTAATGGTTTCGATGTCCAAATATTTAGATATTTAAAACAAATCATTCGTTTTTCGTCTCGTTACACAAAAAAGACAGTGAGAGCAAATTCTCACTGTCTATTAAAAACAAACAATCCTAAAAGTCTTTGGTATCTGGATTCGGTGCTCCTGCCTCTACTGGGATCTTCCGAAGAAGGTCACAATCTTCTGGGGATAATGCAATCGCAGAGCATTGTAGGTTACTTGCAATGCGTTCAGGAGTCACTGACTTGGGCAGAGGTAAAAATCCTTCTGCTAGACTCCAGGCCAACAGAAGCTGGGCTGGTGTCACGTCATACTGTTTAGCCAATGTAAGGACTGTCTCATTTTGAAACAACTCTCCTTGGCCAAATGGCCCCCAAGCTTCCAATAAAATTCCTTTATCACGGCAATAACGGACTACTTCCTCTTGATAGACTCCAGGGGCCAAGCGAATCTGATTGACCGCCGGAAGAACGTTGGCACTCTCTAACAAAGCATCCAGGTGATGGGGCAGGAAGTTACTCACGCCAATAGAACGGATTTTTCCTTCTGCCTGCATATCTTCCATGGCTCTCCAAACCTCACGATTCCGTTCTTTCCAGGCCTCATTTTCTCTGTGAGTCACAGGATTTGGCCAGTGGATGAGGTACAAATCGATATAATCTAGTCCCAATTTGTGCAAAGATTCTTTTAGGCCATTGACAGCATCCTCATAGGTGTGACGATTATTCCACAACTTGGTCGTTACAAAAAGCTCTTCTCTTGGAATACCACTATCTTTGATAGCCTTTCCGACGCTTTCTTCATTTTGATAGATGGCTGCTGTATCAATATGGCGATAGCCCACTTCTAAGGCTGCTTTTACTGCTTGATAAGCTTCCTCGCCATCTTTCGCCTTCCAAGTACCAAAACCAAGTACAGGAATGTGGCGTCCGTCATTCAGTTTGTAGCTCTTCATCTTATTTCCCGTCACTTTCCTTTGTTTTTTCACCTGACTTAGAAGTCTTCGCATTCAAGCGCAACTTTGGCTTAAAGATATTTTCCTTCGGCTGCACCATCGATTTGCTAAAGAAAGCATAGAGTAAAAAGGCACTACCTGCCACTAGGATGACGGGACTACGGCGCAACATACCGTAGATAAAGAAAAACAAGCCCATCAATAAAAAACGTACGTTTATCTTATTCATAAAACTACCTCGCGATTCAATTACTTTCATTATACCATGTATCGGAGCAAAGAGACAAATGGTTAGATCAAGGAATCCTATTCAAATAAGCTGAGACTTTCATCTCAGCTTATGGGATACATTCAATTTTTAGTTTGGCGAAAGCAAGCGATTCGTAGTTGAACCTCTTTTTCACCATTAGGCTTCAAATCGTTTTTGACCGTCTAAGAAGGTTGCTACCAACTCTAAATCTTTATCCAATACAATAAAGTCAGCGTCATACCCTTCACGGATTTGGCCACAGACATCATCAATATGGACAGATTTAGCAGGGTTGAGACTTGCCATCATGACCGCTTCATGAGGATTGGCAATGCCCCACTCAACAACATTCTTCAATCCATCTTTAAGCTTCAAGATCGAACCAGCCAGATTCCCTGTCGATTTCAAACGGGCTGTTCCATTTTCTACGACAACAGGGAATTCACCCAACATGTAGTCGCCATCTTCCAATCCACCAGCTGTCATACAGTCGGTGATCAAGGCAATATTTTCCACTCCTTTTTGTTTGAGAAGGATGTCGCAGGCTTTTGGATCAACGTGATGGCCATCACAGATTAACTCTGCATAAGTATGAGGAAGTTGGTACATAGCCCCAACCATTCCCAACTCACGGTGCGTCAAACCGCGCATTCCGTTATAGGCATGCACCCAGACACTAGCCCCAGCATCCACTGCTTTTTTAGCTTCGTCAAAGGTTGCATTGGAGTGACCAAGCGCAACCGTTACCCCTTCTCCTGTTACTGTGCGGACAAAGTCTTCTACACCATCTCGCTCAGGAGCAAGGGCAATTTTATTGAGCAAGCCGTTGGCTGCTTTTTGCCATGCACGGAATTCATCCATCCGAGGATCTTTCATATAGGCTGGATTTTGTGCCCCTTTGTACTTCTCTGTAAAGTAAGGTCCTTCAAAGTAAATACCACGAATCTTAGCACCAGACGCTTCTTGGTATCGTGCTCCAATGTTTTCAGTGACTGCTAATAATTGCTCATAAGAAGAGGTCAAGGTTGTTGGCAAAAAGCTAGTGACCCCTGTGCTCAAGAGCCCCTCACTCATAGTATGAAGGGTTCCCTCGATGTTGTTGTCCATAACGTCAACTCCACCAAATCCATGGATGTGCGTATCGACCAAACCAGGAGCAATACTATAGCCTGTATAGTCCAAAACAGTAGCTCCCTCTGGTAGCTGATCTACATGTTTCCCAAATTTGCCATCGACAATTTCTAGATATCCTCCCTTACGAATGCCATGGGGATAAAAGAATTGATCTGCTTGTATATAAGTTGTCATGGTGATTTCCTTTCTTTTTCTACCGATATATTCATACACATTATAATCTTTTGTACTGTATTTGTAAATGGTATAGACCTATTTTATTTAAATATATTAATATTTTCTATAAATACGATAAAAAATCCAGTTTTTTTGAGCTGGATTTCAGATTGAATATAAAGTCTTCTTTAAAACTTTCCTTAGGTGAGTACGGACGTTAGGTGAAATTATCCAGTGGATGATTTCAGCAATC
>NZ_JVIQ01000074.1:0-19468 GCF_001072745.1 Streptococcus sp. 400_SSPC
CTTCAGCGTTCTACTTGCATGTATTAGGCACGCCGCCAGCGTTCATCCTGAGCCAGGATCAAACTCTCATTAAAATAATTGTTTGTCTTAAACTCATTCTGTCACTGACAGATTTATTGTTTTTTTCATTGTTCAGTACTATAACCTTAGTTATAGTGCCCTGCACATTGGTTCGTCTTGTTCAGTTTTCAAAGGTCTTTGTCGCTCTCGCGCGACAACTATATTAGTATATCACGTCCACAACTTCTTGTCAATATCTTTTTTCTATTTTTTAAAAAAAGTTTTTCTCTTTTTAAAAAATAGAAAACGAGAAGCGTATTCTTCTCGTTTTCTTATAATTATACAAGTTCTTTATATTTTTTCTGTTCTGCTTTATTTGCCCAAACGTAATGTCCAGGTTTGATTTCTACCATTTCTGGTTTATCGGTTGAATAATCATGCTGATCAGGATCATAAACTTTCAGAACTTTTTTGCGTTCTAGAATTGGATCTGGAATCGGTACAGCTGATAGTAGAGATTGTGTGTATGGATGAATTGGATTATTAAACAATTCTTCCGTTTCAGCTACTTCTACAATAACTCCTTTGTAAATAACCGCAATACGATCAGAGATAAATCGAACGACTGAAAGATCGTGTGCGATAAAGAGATAGGTCAATCCCAACTCTTTTTGGAATTTCTTAAGGAGATTTAAAACTTGCGCACGTACGGATACGTCAAGGGCTGAAATAGGCTCGTCTGCGATAACAAATTCTGGTTCCATTACCAAGGCACGAGCGATCCCAATCCGCTGGCGTTGTCCACCAGAGAATTCATGGGGATAACGAGTTAAATGCTCTGCTAGAAGCCCCACTTCATGCATAATCTCTTTTACTTTACGTACTCGGTCTTCTTCATTGTCGAATAGGTGATAATTGTACAAACCTTCTGAAATAATGTAGTCGACTGTTGCACGCTCATTCAAGCTTGCTGCCGGGTCTTGGAAGATCATTTGAATTTTACGGATTAATTCATTTTCATCCTTACGCGATTGCTTCCCATTGATTTTTTTACCATCATATAGAATATCGCCTGCACTAGTGTCATTCAACCCAATGATTGCACGACCAATTGTCGTCTTCCCACTACCAGACTCACCAACAAGAGAAAATGTTTCTCCTTTGTTGATGAAGAAATTTGCATTCTTTACAGCTACAAATTTTTTACTTCCTTCACCGAAGGAAATTTCTAGATCTTTAACTTCTATTAATTTTTCTGTCATTTCCTTCTCCTAGTCCTTGATTGTAGTGAATCCCATTTTCGCACTGATCTTTTCATGAAGATTATCAATAATGTCTGGTTTATTGACTTTTGGTGCATCTTCATGTAAGAGCCATGTTTTAGCCCAATGTGTATCTGAAACATTGAAGACTGGTGGATGTTCCTCGAAATCAATTTGCATTGCATAGTCTGAACGCAAAGCAAAGGCATCCCCTTTTACTGGTGAATACAATGATGGAGGAGTCCCTGGGATAGAATATAAATCACCTTTAGAGGTAGACAATTGTGGCAAACTTGAAAGGAGACTCCATGTATAAGGATGTCTTGGATCGTAGAAGATTTCTTCTACTTTACCAAATTCTACAATTTCACCAGCATACATTACGGCAACCTTATCTGCAATACTTGCAACCACACCTAAGTCGTGTGTAATAAAGATTGTTGTAAAGTTATATTCTTTTTGCAATGATTTCAACAAGTCAATGATCTGGGCTTGGATGGTTACGTCAAGGGCCGTTGTTGGCTCGTCACAGATCAAGATATCCGGACGACAAGCAAGCGCAATAGCAATAACGATCCGTTGACGCATCCCGCCTGAATATTGGAAAGGATATTCATCAAAGCGACGTTCCGCTTCTGGGATTCCCACCTTTTCCATATAATCAATGGCCATTTCTCTGGCTTCTTTGGCACTCTTGCCTTGGTGTTTAATAATAACTTCCGTAATTTGTGATCCGATTGTATTAATCGGGTCCAAACTGGTCATTGGATCTTGGAAGATGGTTGCAATTTTTGCACCGCGGATATCTTCCCAATCTTTGTTTGACTTGAGTTCTGTTAATTCTTGCCCACGATAATTAATGCTACCATTGGCAATTCGTCCGTTGTCTTCTAACATTCCTGTGAAGGTTTTTGTGAGAACAGATTTACCAGAACCTGATTCACCAACAAGTGCCATGACTTCACCTTCAACAAGGTCTAAGGACACATTGCGAATGGCTGTTAAGACACGATCCCGAACATCAAATTCTACTACGATATCGCGAGCAGATAAGATTACATTTTTATCATTTGTCATACCTACTCCTCCTATCTATGTGTACGTGGATCGCTGGCATCTGCAAGGTTTTGTCCAACGATATAGAATGACAAGGATACCAAGACTAAGACTGTCAATGGAATCCAGAAAAGATACGCATTGGTTGTTACGTTTTGTGAGTAGTCTGAAATCAGACGACCTAAACTTGGAACTGTAATTGGCAATCCCAATCCAAAGAAGGAAAGGAAGGCTTCAGTTGAAATAAAGGCTGGCAACAATTGAGTTGTTGTCGTCACAATAACAGATACCAATTGCGGCAAAATGTTTTTTGTCACGATTTTTAGAGTTGGAGTCCCCAAAGTACGGCTGGCCAAGTTGTACTCTAAATCACGGTAACGCATAATTTGGACACGGATAGAATAAGCAATCCCAATCCATCCTGTTACCGTCATCGCCAAAATTAAGTTCCAGAAACCAGCACCGATTGAGTAAGTCAAGACAATAACAATCAACATGAATGGAACGTTTGAAATAACGTTATAAACTTCCATCATGAAGCGATCGATTGATTTTGACACACCCCAAATCCCACCAATCACTACACCGATTACAACGTTGATCAAGGTAGCAATAAAAGAGATGATAATCGAATTGCGGGCACCAAACCAAACTCCATCAAACAACGATTTACCATTGTTATCTGTACCAAAGAAAGCTTTGGCACTTGGAGGATTCAAACGAGCAGTGAAATCATTTACTTTACTTACATCATTGTAATCAAAGTTTGAAAACATTGGATAAACAAAACTCATCAAGAGAATTCCCACCAAGACTGCTAACATGAAAATGGTTGATTTCTTTTTAAAAAATTGGCGAAATACTGATTTCCAGTAGGAGTACGACGGCGCATCAATTGTTTCAGAGGCAAAGTCGTCACGTTCAACAAATTGGAATTTCTTTTTATCGATTGTAGACATTATTTGCCTCCTTTCTTAGTTGTCAATTTGATACGAGGGTCTACCATAACCATGAGAATATCACCGGCCATCGCTCCAAATACAGCAAGAACGGTGAAGATGAAGACAAGACCCACCACCATGGTATTATTCGATGCTTTGATGGAATCAATCAACATTTTACCCATACCAGGGAAGGCAAAGACAGTTTCTGTCAAGGTAGCTCCTGAGATAACCAAGACCAACTGAACAGGAATACCTGTAACGATTGGAACCATGGCATTCTTGAAAATATGCTTGCGTGAAATTTCTTTTTCAGAAAGTCCTTTAGCACGTGCAAAACGGACAAAGTCTTGTGAGTGCAAGTCAATCATATAACGACGAATCCAAACAGCTAAACCTGGAGCGGTCAATAGTCCCAGGATGACAGAAGGAAGAACGTACGATCTCCAGTCCTGAGCTCCTAAGACTGGGAAAGAGTCTGGAAGACCGATTGTTGAACCAACCAAGCGGACGATGTAGACCAAGGCAATCGTTGGAAGAGCCATCATCAATGTCAAGACAGCTGTTGAGGCACTATCAAACCATGTGTTCTTCAACAAGGCCATGTATGATCCCAAAGGAATTGCGATCAAGTAAGCAATTGCAATCCCGATCAAGCCGATAATAGAAGAGCTCACAATCATGGATGGATTTTCATAGTTACTCAAAGTTGCTGTATAAGCATCTCCTTCACCAAAGCGGGCAATATCTTGAGCATCTGCCTTGCTTGGTGATTTGTAAGTACGTGAGTAGATATCGATAGAAGATTCTTTTTTCCCTGTTGGGAAGTTTACTTCACTCTTTTTAGTAGTACCTTGTCCTTGTGTAATAACCTGAAGAACCGGCGTATTTGAATAAGTTGGATAAGATTCACCCAAGTTTAACGATACAAAATTTTGATGAATGAACGGGAATTGACCATTGAAATACAAAAGATATTTATGTTTAGTCCCCGAACCAACTACTGACCAACCAATAGCTGGGTCATTTTCAATGCGAATATAGCGTTCAAGTTTTGGATTTGAAGCATCTTTGATGACATTTGGATGATCAATCTGAATCAGATTGCCGTAGAATCCAATAACACGTTCAAAGACAGGGACTTCACGAGTTGCGTAAAAGCCTTTGTTTTCAGGGAAACGTTTCAATACCCAGCCATTTCCAAGATTAGAAATGTACTTTTTGTAGATCTTTTCATTTTCTTTAGTAGGCTCTACAGTTACTGATGAGTCTTCCTTGCTTGCTTTTTCTTTCAAAGCTTTTGAATCAAGATATTCTATATACCCCATACGATCATAGACTGTGTTTTCATAATTGATTTTAGAATCCTTAGTCTTTGCAATCTTATTGTAGTTAGGGTCGTTTTTGAAAATTAAATTTCTTGGGGTTAGCGTATAAATAATTGTATACGTCAATGTCGTAACTAAAAAGATCGACACTAACGAACGTAAAATACGCATAAATATATATTTTTTCATATTCCGTTCCTTTAATGTTCAAAAGAACTTTCTCCCCTATTAGAGAAAGTTCTGATGAAGGTGATTATTTAACGTGTTTTTCTAGTTCTTGCTGAGCTTTTTTATTTGAATCAGCTTTTTCTTTCAACCATTTTTCACGTGCTTGATCATATTGTTTTTTAGTGACAGGTTCATCTTGAACTTCAACATATTTGAAATAAGTTGATCCTTTGTTACCTGTTTGTGAGGAAGGTTCAGAGAATGGAACCACTTTTGAAACAACTGTAGCTGCACCAGAGCTTGTCATAGTTGGAATCACTAATGCGCTATCTGTTAACCAAGCTTGCGCTGCTGCAAATTTGTCGTAACGTGTTACTACGTCTAGGGTTTCTTTTTCTGCATCATCAAGCAATTTCGCATATTCATCTAAGCCAACAGCCTTAGCAGAGGCATTATCGACACCACCAGCAAATCCAAGGTAAGTCTTAGTTTGGTCTGGTGAAGATGGTTGCAAGGTATCAAGGTAAGTAGATGGGTCATCGTAGTCTGGGTTCCATCCTACAAGCCCTTGAAGATCCCAGTCAGTTTCTGCAGCTGATGGTACGTTCAATGTAATGTTCAAGACTTCATCTTGGTCCATCATTTGAAGGTCCACAACAACGTTTTCTGTACCAAGTGTTTCTTCAACTGATTGTTTGAAGGATTGCATCCGTGACACAAAGTTTGTTGAGTTTTGTGCAACCGGAACATCCAAGTGGATTGGGAATTGAACACCATCTTTTTGGAGTTCAGCTTTTGCTTTTTCAAACTGAGCTTTTGCTTTTTCCTTGCTATAGAGTCCGTTTTGACCGTCTGCAAGATTCACACCGCTCCATTGATCTCCATAAGTTTGCAACTTGTCTGCTACTACATCACCAAAGTCTTTACCATTTACTTGAACAAAGGCAGGTGCGGTGTACATATTCCGAATAGCAGCCTTAGCATAGTCTTTACCATTGACTTGCGCTGAATAATTCTCACGGTTCAAGGCAAAGGTGATCGCTTGACGGAAATTCTTGTTTAAGATAGCTTTCTTAGTAGAAGATTTCTGGTCATCTGACGTCTTAGAAGTATGGTTGTAGGCTTGACGGTCAATGTTGAAACCTAAAACTGCTACACCAGAACCAGGCTGTGTGTTGTAGATATTATCTTTGTATTTTTCTTCAACAGATGCAAAGTTAGAGCTAGCAGGGTATAGACGCGCCTTGGTATATGAACCATCGCTAAAACCGCGCGCCAAGGAATCTTGATCTGATCCATCATAATAAGACAATTTAATCTTGTCGATATGAACGTTGTCTTTATCCCAGTAATCTTCGTTCTTTTCAAAAGTGATTTCTGATTTAGAAGTGATTGATTTCAAAAGGAATGGACCATTGAACAAGATTGATTTGACATTACCTGGCTGACCAAATTCATCACCCTTGCTCTTCAAGAAATCTGTACTAATTGGGAAAAGAACACCATTAGTTGTTTTTGAATTCCAGAAAGTTTCTGGTTGGTTCAAAGTATACTCAAGTGTATAATCATCTACTGCTTTGACCCCAACCTCAGAGAAGTCTGAAATTTTTCCTTCTGAGTAGTCTTTCAATCCTTTGATTGAGTCTTTTACCAATGGAAGAGATTCTGATTTTTTATCTGCCGCATGCTTCAATCCAGTAACAAAGTCATGAGCTGTTACTTCACCATGCTCTTCACCGTCAGCATCATACCATTTAACACCCTTACGGATTTTATAAGTATAGGTCAAACCGTCTTTTGAAACAGACCAATCTTCAGCAATAGATGGTACAAGGTTTCCGTACTTGTCGTTCTCCAACAAACCATCTACACCGTTTGTTGTAATATCGTGTACGGAAGCTTTTGAAGATACAGTGTAATCCAAAGTTGTTGGATCATCTGTATAAACATAGCCATATGTTGTATCTTTTTTTGATGCAGACTTGCTATCTTTTGAGCCAGAACATGCTGCAAGGAAAGTTGCTGCGAGCAATGTTACTCCGGCAAATGCAAAAACTTTACTTTTTTTCATTTTGAGTCTCCATTTTATTGAATTTAGATAGAATTATAGCATAAGTGAGACAAAAAGTAAACTAAATTTTCTGAATATTTGGCAAGTGAAAGGAGCCACTAAGCGGAGGACTGTCTAAAAAATCAATCCTTTTTAGTGGCTCCTTCCCCTACTTGAACTTATGCGTTCTTACTTTCCCAGCTATTTCGATTCGATGTGGTTCTTTAATTCTTCTTGGGCTTTTTTATTGGATTCAGCCTTTTCTTTCAACCATTTTTCTTTACTTGCATCGTAATCCTTTGTCTTGATGACTTCTTCTGAAAGTTCAAGATATTTATAGTTGGTTCCTGTACCTTTTGTTCCAACCCATGAAGCAGCACGACTATATGGGACAGTCCGTTGCAACATTGGCGTTCCACCATTTGAAACAGTTGGTAAGATCAACGAACTATCGGTTAGCCATGCTTGAGCGGCTGCGTATTTCTCATACCGTACAGCTTGGTCACTCACTTCTGCATTGGCATCTTTTAAGAGCTCTGCATACTTCCCAAAGTCAACTGCTGTAATAGCAGGGCTGTTTGAACCTGCATCCACACCTAGATAGTAGAAAACAGAACCGTTAACAGGACTTAAACTCTCTAAATAAGTAGATGGATCTTGGTAGTCTGGAACCCATCCTCCGCCTGCAAGGTCATAATCTTTCTCAGCAGCAGTGTCTGTAAAGTAGGTAATATTGTTAAAGTCATCATCAGATAATTTCTGAATATCTACGACAACATTGTCTGCACCAAGAACAGCTTCTACGGATTGTTTGAAGGAGCTAGCTTGTTGTACCTGACTGTTATCTGTCTGACTAACAACGTAATCCAAATGAATTGGGAATTGTACCCCTTCTTTTTGCAGTTGTTCTTTAGCTTTTGCAAATTCAGCCTTGGCTTTTTCTTGATTGTAGAGGGTGGTTTGGGCATCATCTAGATTTACGTCTTTCCACTCATCCCCATAGGTCACCAATTGTTTCTCGACAACCTTACCGAACTCTTCGCCATTTACTTGAACAAAAGTCGGTGGAACCAAGGTGTTTCGAAGAATCTTGGTCGCTGCATCTGCGCCAGATGTTTGAGCAGCATAGGCTTCACGGTCAAAGGCAAAGTTGACAGCTTGACGGAAATCCTTATTTAAAATCGCTTGTTTTGTAGACGATTTTTGAGCATCTGTCGTTTTGGCTGTATGGTTATACTTCTGACGATCGATGTTGAAGCCTAGATAGTAAGATGTACCATATTGAACACCATAAACAATATTATCACCAAATTTCTTTTTCACACTCTTATAAGTAGAGCTATTTGGC
Source organism: Streptococcus sp. 400_SSPC (assembly GCF_001072745.1). Taxonomy (NCBI): domain Bacteria; kingdom Bacillati; phylum Bacillota; class Bacilli; order Lactobacillales; family Streptococcaceae; genus Streptococcus; species Streptococcus sp. 400_SSPC. Next base: position 8,154 of record NZ_JVIQ01000074.1, read on the forward strand.
ATTACTGTCGCAAATGAATATTGACTATTTTCAAATTTCTTGATGACCGATTCTGGATCTGATCCATCATTGTAAGTCAACTTCACATTATCAATATGAACATTCTTTTCATCGTAGTATTCTTTATTTTTTACAAGTTCAATTTGAGATTTTGAAGTTAAATTCTTCAAATAATAGGGACCGTTATAGAGAATACTACTTGGTTTTAAAGAACCAAAGTCTTTTCCTTGAGATTCTAAGAACGCTGCGTTAACTGGGAAAAGGACACCTGATGTCGTCTTAGAATTCCAAAAGCTTTCTGGACGTTCCAAGGTATATTGAACGGTGTAATCATCTAGGGCTTTCACGCCAACTGTCTTGAAATCTGTTGTTTCACCCTTGGCATAGGCATCCAAACCTTTAATGGAGTTTTGGATTAAGAAGAGACCTTCAGATTTGGATTCCACAGCATGTTTGATCCCTGTCACAAAATCGTGAGCTGTTACAGCACCATACTCTTCCCCTTCACTGGTATACCATTTGGCATCTTTTCGAAGTTTATAGGTATATACTAAGCCATCTTCTGAAACTGTCCAGTCTTCTGCCAAACTTGGGATTAAATTTCCATATTTATCATTTTCTAACAAACCATCAACAAGGTTACTTGTAATATCAGACGTCGTTGTACGAGTCGATGCAATGTAGTCCAAAGTATTTGGATCCGTTGAATAAATATAAGAATAAGTAGATTGATTGCCGCTTCCACCACCGCATGCTGTTAATAGAAGAGCGCTGGCTAGAGAAACACCGGCCAGTACAAACCGTTTATTTACTTTCATCACTATCTCCTTATGTTAGGTTTTCTACCATTATACACTATTTCTTCCATTTTACCAACTATCTTTACAATTTACTTATAGAGTTTTAAATTAAGTGAAGGTGAAAATAGGATTAAAGCAGTTGCCTTCTTTTATGATACAATAGTAGAGACAAAAAACAATCGAGGATTCAAACGTGAAAAAAATAATCACTTTACTTCTTTGTATAATTCTTACCCTTCTCAGTACTTCTCCTGTAAGAGCGGAGGACCTAGACCTTGGAGCTCAGCATGCTATTGCAATCGATGGGACAACAGGTAAAATACTCTACGAAAAAAACAGCAATGAGAAAAAAGAAGTTGGTGGAATCAGCAATCTCTTGACTACTTATCTCGTTTACGAAGCCATTCAGCAAGGAAAAATCTCTTTAAATGATGACGTAGATATTTCGGACAAAGCCTACCAACTGACCGCTGTTGAAGGAATCAGCAATGTCCCCATGGAAGCTCGTAAATACAAAGTTAAGGACCTGCTCACTGCTCTCCTCGTATCAAACGCCAATAGCGCCGCCATTGCCTTAGCTGAAAAAGTAGCTGGTAACGAAGAACAATTCGTCCTGCTCATGAAAGCGAAGCTCAAAGATTGGGGGATTACAGATGCGACGATTGTGAATGCTAGTGGTTTGAACCAATCTATCATTGATGGGGATGAGGATGAGGAAAACAAAAAGAAAGATACAGAAAACAAGCTGAGTGCTTATGATGTAGCAGTCATCGCAAAACATCTTCTGGAAGACTATCCTGAAGTTACAAAAATCACCTCCCTTTCCCATGCAGAATTTGCTGGAATTCAATTGGAGAGCAGTAACTATATGTTGGAAAACATGCCCAACTATCGAGCAGGAGTGGATGGCCTAAAAACCGGAAATTCCGATAAAGGGGGGATTTCATTTGTTGCTTCTACCAATCAAAATGGTATTCGCATGATCACTGTTGTCATTGGTGTTGAGGCAATCGATGGAGATCCCTACGCACGATTTGTTGCAACAGCCAACCTGATGAATTATGTGAGCCAAAACTTCGTTCCAAGCCTCATTGTCAGTAAAGGCGAAGCTTACAACAACAGTAAATCAACGGTTCTTGATGGCAAGAAAACAAACGCCACTGCTGTTGCCAAGGATGACTTCATCGTGATCGAACGACAAGGAAGCCAAGCAGAACCTAAAATCACCTTTAAAAGTAGCCAATCTTCATTTAGCGCTCCTATAAAGAAAGGTACTTCTCTCGGAACCCTTACCTACACTGATCCAGAACCCATCGGTCGAGGGTATATCGAAGGTAAAGCCCCTAGTATGGAAATGGTGAGCGGAGAAAATATCCAAAAAAGTTTCTTCTTAAAAGTGTGGTGGAATCAATTTGTTCGTTACGTCAACGAAAAACTATAAATGCTCATAAACAAAAAAAGAGGTCACCCTCTTTTTTTGTTTATTCAATTCCGTCAACAGAACTTCTATCGAACTTCGAAATAAGGAAAAGCAGTGTCGCTGTCTATTGGATGAGTCGGAATCTCTTCTTCAATCACCGCACGCCAACCTGCTACCAATTCTTCAAAAGATAAGCTAGCTTCAGGAGTAGCTGTTGTTAGCTTCCGACCAAACCACGCCATGGTCGCCGTTTCTAATTGAAGCATGGCATAGCTAATCACAGGAACATTGGCAGCTTCGTAATTTTCATTGACTGCATGGGATACAGCTGGGGCTTGAGGCAAGAGTTGAAGGCGGATTTTTTCTACAAGTTCTGGATCCAATTCTTGCCAAGAAATTAATTTCCCATCGATTTGATAATACAAATCAAATGTTTCTTGACCCGGCTTAAAATTCACTAGCATAAAGGCACGATCCGCTTTATCAGGACCGCCAACAGCCTTCACAGCATTGATCAAGAGATTTTGTTCCATCTGTCTCCAATAGTCATCTGCTTCTTCAGCTAAATCGTTTGTAAATGGCGGAATAATTTCTTCTGCAGGAATTTCGCCCTTATTCGCTTTTTCGACATTACCAAATAATTTTTTTAGGAATCCCATTGGCTTCTCCTTTTATCTCCTTAACCGACAGATCCTTCCATTTCGTAGCTAATCAATCGGTTCAGCTCAACTGCATATTCCATTGGAAGTTCTTTAGTGAAGGGCTCTACAAATCCCATGACGATCATTTCAGTCGCTTCTGATTCTGATAAACCACGGCTCATGAGGTAATAGAGTTGCTCTTCAGAAATCTTAGAAACCTTAGCTTCGTGCTCCAAAGCAACTTGCGAGTTATGAATTTCATTAAATGGAATGGTATCTGATGCAGATAAGTCATCCATGATAATGGTATCACACTCAATGTGACTGACAGATTTCGCTGAATCTTTATTAAAGGTCACTTGTCCACGGTAGTCAACCTTCCCTCCACCTTTCGCGATGGATTTTGAGACGATTGAAGAGCTGGTATGTGGAGCATTATGGATCATTTTAGCACCTGTATCTTGGTGTTGCCCCGCATTTGCAAAGGCGATAGAAAGCATAGTCCCACGCGCGCCTTCTCCATCCAGATAAACAGACGGGTATTTCATGGTCGTTTTAGCTCCGAGGTTTCCATCGATCCATTCAACTGTCGCATCTTTGGTTGCTTTGGCCCGTTTGGTTACCAAGTTATAGACATTGTCGGACCAATTTTGGATGGTCGTGTAACGCATATAAGCGCCATCCAAGGCAAAAATTTCGACAATGGCTGCGTGCAGGCTATTGCTTGAATAAGTCGGTGCTGTACATCCTTCTACATAGTGGACGCTAGCGCCTTCGTCAACAATAATCAAAGTTCTCTCAAACTGACCTGTATTTTCATTGTTGATCCGGAAGTAGGTCTGCAAAGGAACATCGACCTTAACACCCTTCGGCACATAGATAAAGGTTCCACCTGACCAAACAGCTGAGTTGAGGGCTGCCAACTTATTATCCGTTGGAGGTACCAACTTAGCAAAGTATTGCTTAAACAAGTCTGGATATTCCTTCAAAGCCGAATCTGTATCGGTAAAAATGATTCCGAGCTTTTGGAATTCTTCCTTCATGTTATGGTAAACTACTTCAGACTCATACTGAGCAGCTGCTCCGGCCAGGTAAGCACGCTCTGCTTCTGGAATACCAATCCGTTCAAATGTTTCCTTAATTTTTTCAGGCACTTCATCCCAGCTACGTGCAGGTTTATCAGATGGTTTTTGATAATAAATCAAATCATCAAAATCAATATCTGACAAGTCTGCTCCCCAAGTTTGCATCGGCATTTTTTTAAATGCTTCATAAGACTTCAAACGGAACTCCAGCATCCATTCCGGCTCATTTTTCGCAGCAGACAACTCGCGAATAACCGATTCATTCAACCCTTTTCCTGTTGACAAGATTGGGTCTACATCATCGTGAAAGCCAAATTTATATTCACCAAGATCAATTGGTTTTGGTTCTACTCTTTCTTCTGTCATATCTTTCCTTTCATTTTCTTTTTAGCGCTCTTTACATGTGATTACTTTTTCTAATCTGGATCATCAGCAGCCGAATGTTGATAGCACTTCTCACCAGAAGCTCGGTTAAAAAACAGACTTGAATCTTCATCACTTTTATTTATCATTAGGCTTGAGCATCGATTGCTTTCTTGAGAGCATTCCAAGCCAGGGTCGAGCACTTGATCCGTTGTGGAAATTTAGCAACCCCAGCTAAAAAGGCTGCATCTCCCAACTGGTCTTGACAGGTATCTTCTTTGCCTTGGACCATTTCTGAAAAAATAGTCGCCAACTCTAGCACTTCTTCTTTGGATTTTCCTAGGACAACGTCCGTCATCATACTAGCAGAAGCCGTCGAAATCGTACAACCTGAGTTGACAAAGGCAATGTCCTTGATTACTCCTTCATCATCAAACTGAACAGACAAACTAATCACATCGCCACAAGTTGGATTGTTTAAGTTGATTTGTTCAATCCCTTCAATCTTTCCATGGTGATGGGGATTTTTTGAATGGTCAGCTACTACAGCCATATAGAGGCTATCTAATTTAGAAAGTGCCATTGAAAAACTCCTTTGTTTTTATCAGCGCTTCTACAAGCTTATCACAGTCTTCCTTTGTATTGTAGAGATAAAAGCTAGCCCGAGCAGTCGCTGGAACCTCCAAATACTGGATCAAAGGTTGAGCACAATGGTGGCCTGCCCGAACGGCAACCCCTTCATAATCCAGGGCAGTCGCAAGATCATGAGGATGCAGATCCCCTAAGTTGAAGGAAATCACCCCAGAGCGTTTCGCTAAATCTTGGGAGCCATAGATTTTCAAGCCTTCAATTGCTTGAAGTTTGGGAAAGACGTAGGCAATCAAGTCTTGCTCGTGATGCTCAATGGCATCCATGCCAATAGCCTCTAAATAATCAATCGCCGCAGCTAAACCAATAGCGCCAGCCATATTTGGAGTCCCTGCTTCGAATTTCCAAGGGAGTTCCTTCCAAGTTGCGGATTGTTCATAGACAAAGTCAATCATTTCCCCACCAAATTCAACAGGTGACATTTGGTTGAGATAGTGCTCTTTTCCATACAAGACTCCAATTCCTGTCGGTCCAGCCATTTTATGTCCGGAAAAGACAAAGAAGTCTGCATCTAGTTTTTGAACATCAATTTTCATATGGGGGACTGATTGGGCCCCATCCACTACCATAATAGCACCTTTTTCATGGGCTAATTGAGCGAGTTCCTGGATAGGATTGATCACCCCGAGAACGTTAGAAGCATGGGTAATGGAAACAAACTTGGTTCGATCTGTCAATTTTTCTCGGAAATCCTCTAAATCCAGACCACCGTCTTTCAAGTAGGCATAGACCAACTTCGCCCCTGTCTTCCGACAAGCTTCCTGCCAAGGAAGGATGTTGGAATGGTGTTCCATAATAGAGATGAGGACCTCATCCCCCTCTTCGAGGATTTCCTCTGCAAACCGCCCAATCCAGTTCAAGCCTGTCGTGGTCCCTCTCGTAAACAAGACCTCTTTGGTCGAGGAAGCGTTTATAAAACGACGGACCGTTTCTCTTGCTGCTTCATAGGACGCGGTCGCCCGTTCCGCCAAGGTATGAACCCCGCGGTGAACATTGGCGTTATCCTCTTGGTAATAGCGATTCACCGCCTCTAAGACAGCTTTTGGTTTTTGTGTCGTCGCTGCATTATCTAAATAGACAAGTGGCTCATCATTCACTATTTGATCTAAAATCGGGAAATCTTTCCGAATCTTTTCGACATCTATCATGTTTATCTCTTCAATAATTTATCTTCAATGGTTTGGATCATTTCTTCACGAACTTCTTGGACTGGAATCTCCACAATCACTGATCCAAGGAAACCACGAACCACTAGGCGTTCTGCAGTTGCCTGATCCAAGCCACGGCTCATGAGGTAGTACATGTCTTCTGGATCTACCTGACCGATAGAAGCCGCGTGACCTGCAGTCACATCATTTTCATCGATCAAAAGAATTGGGTTAGCATCGGAACGAGCTTGGTCAGAAAGCATTAACACACGGCTTTCTTGTTGGGCATCTGCCCCTTTTGCTCCCTTGATAATGTGGCCAATCCCGTTGAAGGTCAAGGTTGCCTTTTCAAGAATGACACCATGTTGGAGAATGTTCCCTACCGAATTGCAACCATAGTTGGTTACACGGGTATCAATCCCTTGTACCTGACGACCACTAGATAGGGCTACGACCTTCAGGTCTGCATGGCTGCCGTTTCCTATCAAGTCACTATCAAAGTCAGCAACGATATTTCCTTCGTTCATGACACCGATTGCCCAGTCAATGCTAGCATCCTTGCCTAGTTTCCCACGGCGGCTAATGTAGGCAGTGACATTCTCACCAAGACGATCAATCGCAGCAAACTTCACTTGCGCACCCGAACGGGCAATGACTTCTACTGTGATATTAGCAGTTGCCTTAGCACTACCTTCTCCACGTGACTCTAACCGTTCAAGGTAACTAAGCTTACTGTTCTTACCAGCGATAATCAAGATGTGCTTGTTAAATGGCACATCGCTATCACTATCCTGGTAGAAGACACCCTCGATTGGCTCCGCGATTTCTACATGATCTGGAATATAGAGAACAGCTCCACTATTGAAATAAGCTGTGTGGTAGGCTGCCAACTTGTCATCATCATATTTAACGGATGACATGAAAAATTCCTCTACGACCTCTGGAATTACTTCCAGGGCTGAGTGGAAGTCTGTAAAGATGACTCCCTGGTTGGCCAAGTCAACTGGAATCTGTTCAAATACTGTATGGGTTCCATGCTGAACCAATTTTAATTGATTGTCAATCGCAGTAAAGTCTGGCACAGCCGTGAGCGGCTCACTTTCTGTGATCGTTCCATCGCCAAGATTCCAACGATGAAATTTCACGCGTTCAATCACGGGTAGTTCTAAATCATCAATTTTATCAAAAGCCTTCTGACGCAAGTCCTGCAACCATTGGGGCTCTGCATGCATTTCTGAAAAAAGTTTGATATTTTCTTTGGTCATTTACTCCTCCTCAAAGATCCTGTTCAGTTTTGGACACAAGATTAGAGTTCTTCTTTGTAGTCGTAACCTAACTCTTCTGCTAATTTCGCGTATCCTTCACGCTCCAAACGCACAGCAAGCTCAGGGCCACCTGAAAGGACAACACGACCTTCCATCATCACGTGAACCACATCAGGAGTAATGTAGTTTAAAAGACGTTGGTAGTGGGTAATGATCATGGCACCAAAACCTTCGCCACGCATTTCATTGACCCCTTTTGAAACTACTTTAAGGGCATCGATATCCAAACCAGAGTCAATCTCATCAAGGAGGGCAAACTTCGGTTCCAACATCAACAATTGCAGAATTTCATTGCGTTTCTTCTCACCACCTGAGAAACCTTCGTTCAAATAGCGTTCTGCCATCTCTTCCTTCATATTGAGGAGTTCCATTTTCTGGTCCAATTTTGTGATGAAATCACGAACAGAAATTTTTTCGTCCTCTTCTTTGCCTGCATTCATGGCTGCACGAAGGAATTCAGCATTGGTAATTCCTGGAATTTCTGATGGGTATTGCATAGCCAAGAAAAGGCCCATGCGAGCACGTTCATCCACTTCCAATTCAAGGATATTCACTCCATCAAATAGAATCTCACCCTTGGTCACTTCATAGTTTGGATTCCCCATGATCGCTGCAGATAGGGTGGATTTCCCTGTCCCGTTAGGTCCCATGATGGCTGCGATTTCCCCTGTTTTAAGGGTCAAGTTCACGCCTTTTAAAATTTCCTTGCCTTCAATTTCTACATGAAGATCTTTAATCTCTAATACTGACATTTGTATTCCTTTCTGCTATAGAGTTTTGTCTTATCTAGTATAACAAAAAAAAGCCTAAAAGGCTTTTCTGGTGTTTAGAATCGTTCTTATTTAGTCTTATTTTTTCTATTTTGTCGAACTTCCTCTCGATAGGCAGAATTTCCTATATAGCGTAAGCAATTTAGGAGCGGACTATGGTTCGGACCTAGGACTCCAATCAATTCTGCTAATAATTCAACTCCTAATACCAAACCGATGACAAGCAGAACGCCACCAATACGAGTCGAAATATTCAATAGAAGAGAAATCATAGCAAAAATCATCGAAATCCCATAGATGACCAAGACGGTTCCACGATGCGTTAAGCCCAAAGAAAGTAGGCGATGGTGCAAGTGATTCCGGTCTGGGGCATAGAACTTCTGACCAGAGAGAGTCCGACGAACAATCGCTAAAAAGGTATCCGTAATGGGAACTCCCAAGATAATCATCGGCGTAACAACTGCAACAGCCGTCGCATTCTTAAGACCTTGCAAGGACAAAACAGCAATCATAAAACCAATGAAGAGGGCTCCTGTATCCCCTAAATAAAGAATCGCTGGATGATAATTAAAGGGGAAGAAACCAGCAATGGCCATGACTAAGACAAAAATCGTCATAGTCAGAAAGAGATTGGGCACTGGGAGAAAGAAATGAGAAACAATCCCCATCGTCACCAAGGAAATAATCGAAACCCCACTGACCAGGCCATCCAAACCATCAATCAAATTGACTGCATTGGTAATCGAAATGATCCAAATGACTGTTAAAATATAGGACAACCAGGGATCAAAATGAAGAAATGGCCCTCCAAAAGGGATCTTGAAATCATTTAAGCGAAAATCTGTAAAGAACCAGATCACACTGGCCCCTAGGAAAATCCCCAACATCTTTAACCGCGGTGATAATTCTTTTATATCATCGATTAAACCAGTCAGGCCAATGATCCATCCTCCAACAACAACTGGTAAAGTATAGGTCAGATATGATGTCTTAGCTACATAGCCTTTGGTAATCATCGGTAGCAATACCACGGTTGCAATGGTGAAAGCAAGAAGAATGGCTAAACCACCAGCGCTGGGCATGGGTTTTTTATTGATCCGACGCGCATTTGGATAGTCTACGGCATCTATTTTAAAGGCCAGTAACCTCACAAAGGGAGTTAGAATCAAACTGATCAAAAAAGTTGCAATCAGGACCAGGATAAATTGTAATGGAAAAGTAATCATACCAAATTAACCTTTTGAAGTTCGTTAATAGCATCTGAGACGAGCAAGAGATGGCCATGTTCCTGGAGGACAGCTCTAGTAGTATCTGTATCTTCCGCATATTCACGCATGGTTGCCAAGAGCCAACCTGGATAATCTTGCGGGCACCCTTCCAAATCAATCAAGACGGTTAAATAGTAAACCCCGTCCATTTTATAAAGTTCCGAAGTCTCGACCGCATAATGAACTGTTTTTGTAAACCGAATCACTTCTTCTAACTGAGAAAACTGGAGGATATAATAAATATACCGTGTATCTACTGGATGATTCGGTGTATCTTCTTCTGAAAGCTGATTCTCATCAGCCAATTCCTCAGCTTCTAAATGACGGATAGCATCGCCGTCTCCCTTACTCTTTTCAGAGATGGTTTTTTCCAAGGTCTTGATAAATTCGTCCGGAGACATTTGCGACAATTCTTCCATATCAGGCAAGTCGGAAAAATCTTCAAAATTTAGATGCTGGTCAATTTTTGATTTGGTCACAAAAACATCGAGCTTATCCGGCTTAGGAGTCACTCGGAAACTCAACATGCCACTGTCTAAGAAGCTTTCTGGCATTTCCAATTCATCTAAGATGGTATAGAAAAATTCTTCTGTTTTTTCTTGAGGCACCAAAAAATCGGCCATTTCCATGCCTCGTTCCTCTAAATCCTCTAATTGAATCGTGATTTTAATGGTTGAATCACTGATTTGCTTCATCTTCATGACTGCACCTCATACTGTTAGTCTTTCTATTATACTAAAAAGGGACATATTTTTCAAAACATGACCCCCACCTCAGATATGAAAAAACCTTAAACAAAAGAGCACTTCCTCCCCCCTCAAACATAGCCATTTGAAGTGAAAGAAGAAGCACTCCTATCTCATGATTAGATAAAGATTTTAATTACTGCATAGACCAGCAAAATCGCTCCCAAAACAATCCGATATTTTCCAAAAACCGTGAAGTCATGAGTTTTAACATAATCTGTCAAGAAGCGAATTGCTACCATACTGACTCCGAAGGCAACTGCCATAGCGACCAAAAGGATCGTCCCTTGGCTGAAACTTAAAGCATTTCCTCCCAAGACAAACTTAGCGACCTTTAATAGGCTAGCTCCAAACATGGCAGGAATCCCCAGATAGAAGGTAAATTCTGTCACAACAGAACGGCTAACTCCATTGACCAAACCACCTACAATCGTTGCACCTGACCGACTGGTCCCTGGGAAAAGTGACAAGACTTGGAACAAACCAATATAGAGAGCAGTCTTATAAGGCAACTTGTGTAATTCCGTCACTTCTGGTTCTACTTGCTCTCGTTTTTCAAGGTAAATAAAGGCCCACCCATAGGTGATCAGCATGATGGCTACAGAAAAAGAGTTATGAAAATGAGCTTCAAACCAATCATCTAATTTAAAGACAAAGAGCAAAGGCAGGGTCGCCACAGCAACCTTGGCCCACAATTGCCAAGTCCGTCTCACCTCTTTTTTCGATTTTCCAGGCTTAAAGGGATAAAGCTTGTCGAAGTAAATCACGACGACGGCCATAATAGCACCAAGCTGAATAACGACATTAAACATCTCCATAAAGGCAGGGTTTTGATCCTTAAACTGAATAAAGTCTTGGATCAAAATCAAATGACCTGTACTTGAGATTGGAAGCCACTCGGTGACTCCTTCAACGATTCCAAAAAGAATCGCTTTTATCACTTCAATGATAAACATCTTCTTCTCCTAAACTTACATTTGCTATATTATAACACATTTCTAGCCATAGAACCAGATGTGCTTGCAAGGATGCATAGACTAAAAAAGAGAGTGGGACAGAAATCGGTAATTCGTTAGAATTCGATTTCGTCGTCCCACCTCC
>NZ_JVIQ01000075.1:0-5129 GCF_001072745.1 Streptococcus sp. 400_SSPC
AGAGCGACAAAGACCTTTGAAAACTGAACAAGACGAACCAATGTGCAGGGCACTATAACTAAGGTTATAGTACTGAACAATGAAAAAAACAATAAATCTGTCAGTGACAGAATGAGTTTAAGACAAACAATTATTTTAATGAGAGTTTGATCCTGGCTCAGGATGAACGCTGGCGGCGTGCCTAATACATGCAAGTAGAACGCTGAAGSWWGGWGCTTGCWCYKWSYGGATGAGTTGCGAACGGGTGAGTAACGCGTAGGTAACCTGCCTGGTAGCGGGGGATAACTATTGGAAACGATAGCTAATACCGCATAACAGTAGATGTTGCATGACAACTATTTGAAAGGGGCAATTGCTCCACTACCAGATGGACCTGCGTTGTATTAGCTAGTTGGTGAGGTAACGGCTCACCAAGGCGACGATACATAGCCGACCTGAGAGGGTGATCGGCCACACTGGGACTGAGACACGGCCCAGACTCCTACGGGAGGCAGCAGTAGGGAATCTTCGGCAATGGACGGAAGTCTGACCGAGCAACGCCGCGTGAGTGAAGAAGGTTTTCGGATCGTAAAGCTCTGTTGTAAGAGAAGAACGAGTGTGAGAGTGGAAAGTTCACACTGTGACGGTATCTTACCAGAAAGGGACGGCTAACTACGTGCCAGCAGCCGCGGTAATACGTAGGTCCCGAGCGTTATCCGGATTTATTGGGCGTAAAGCGAGCGCAGGCGGTTAGATAAGTCTGAAGTTAAAGGCTGTGGCTTAACCATAGTACGCTTTGGAAACTGTTTAACTTGAGTGCAGAAGGGGAGAGTGGAATTCCATGTGTAGCGGTGAAATGCGTAGATATATGGAGGAACACCGGTGGCGAAAGCGGCTCTCTGGTCTGTAACTGACGCTGAGGCTCGAAAGCGTGGGGAGCAAACAGGATTAGATACCCTGGTAGTCCACGCCGTAAACGATGAGTGCTAGGTGTTGGGTCCTTTCCGGGACTCAGTGCCGCAGCTAACGCATTAAGCACTCCGCCTGGGGAGTACGACCGCAAGGTTGAAACTCAAAGGAATTGACGGGGGCCCGCACAAGCGGTGGAGCATGTGGTTTAATTCGAAGCAACGCGAAGAACCTTACCAGGTCTTGACATCCCTCTGATCGCTCTAGAGATAGAGTTTTCCTTCGGGACAGAGGTGACAGGTGGTGCATGGTTGTCGTCAGCTCGTGTCGTGAGATGTTGGGTTAAGTCCCGCAACGAGCGCAACCCCTATTGTTAGTTGCCATCATTCAGTTGGGCACTCTAGCGAGACTGCCGGTAATAAACCGGAGGAAGGTGGGGATGACGTCAAATCATCATGCCCCTTATGACCTGGGCTACACACGTGCTACAATGGCTGGTACAACGAGTCGCAAGTCGGTGACGGCAAGCTAATCTCTTAAAGCCAGTCTCAGTTCGGATTGTAGGCTGCAACTCGCCTACATGAAGTCGGAATCGCTAGTAATCGCGGATCAGCACGCCGCGGTGAATACGTTCCCGGGCCTTGTACACACCGCCCGTCACACCACGAGAGTTTGTAACACCCGAAGTCGGTGAGGTAACCATTTGGAGCCAGCCGCCTAAGGTGGGATAGATGATTGGGGTGAAGTCGTAACAAGGTAGCCGTATCGGAAGGTGCGGCTGGATCACCTCCTTTCTAAGGATAAGGAAACCTGCACGTTCGTCTTGTTTAGTTTTGAGAGGTCTTGTGGGGCCTTAGCTCAGCTGGGAGAGCGCCTGCTTTGCACGCAGGAGGTCAGCGGTTCGATCCCGCTAGGCTCCATTGGTGAGAGATCACCAAGGATGAACATTGAAAATTGAATATCTATATCAAATAGTAACAAGAAAATAAACCGAAAACGCTGTGAATATTTAATGAGTTTTCTAATTTTTAAAGAAATTAGGTTAATAAGGTTAAGTTAATAAGGGCGCACGGTGGATGCCTTGGCACTAGGAGCCGAAGAAGGACGTGACAAACGACGAAATGCCTCGGGGAGCTGTAAGTAAGCTTAGATCCGGGGGTGTCCGAATGGGGGAACCCAGCAGGTAATACCTGTTACCCATATCTGTTAAGGATATGAGGAGGAAGACGCAGTGAACTGAAACATCTAAGTAGCTGCAGGAAGAGAAAGCAAAAGCGATTGCCTTAGTAGCGGCGAGCGAAACGGCAGGAGGGCAAACCGAAGAGTTTACTCTTCGGGGTTGTAGGACTGCAATGTGGACTTAAAGATTATAGAAGAACTACCTGGGAAGGTAGGCCAAAGAGAGTAATAGCCTCGTATTTAAAATAGTCTTTATACCTAGCAGTATCCTGAGTACGGCGAGACACGTGGAATCTCGTCGGAATCTGGGAGGACCATCTCCCAACCCTAAATACTCCCTAGTGACCGATAGTGAACCAGTACCGTGAGGGAAAGGTGAAAAGCACCCCGGGAGGGGAGTGAAATAGAACCTGAAACCGTGTGCCTACAACAAGTTCGAGCCCGTTAATGGGTGAGAGCGTGCCTTTTGTAGAATGAACCGGCGAGTTACGATATGATGCGAGGTTAAGTTGAAGAGACGGAGCCGCAGGGAAACCGAGTCTGAATAGGGCGCTTTAGTATTATGTCGTAGACCCGAAACCATGTGACCTACCCATGAGCAGGTTGAAGGTGCGGTAAAACGCACTGGAGGACCGAACCAGGGCACGTTGAAAAGTGCTTGGATGACTTGTGGGTAGCGGAGAAATTCCAAACGAACTTGGAGATAGCTGGTTCTCTCCGAAATAGCTTTAGGGCTAGCGTCGACATTAAGATTCTTGGAGGTAGAGCACTGTTTGGGTGAGGGGTCCATCCCGGATTACCAATCTCAGATAAACTCCGAATGCCAATGAATTATGGTCGGCAGTCAGACTGCGAGTGCTAAGATCCGTAGTCGAAAGGGAAACAGCCCAGACCACCAGCTAAGGTCCCAAAATAATTGTTAAGTGGAAAAGGATGTGGGGTTGCACAGACAACTAGGATGTTAGCTTAGAAGCAGCTATTCATTCAAAGAGTGCGTAATAGCTCACTAGTCGAGTGACCCTGCGCCGAAAATGTACCGGGGCTAAAACAATTTACCGAAGCTGTGGATACCTTTTATAGGTATGGTAGGAGAGCGTTCTATGTGTGAAGAAGGTATACCGTGAGGAGTGCTGGAACGCATAGAAGTGAGAATGCCGGTATGAGTAGCGAAAGACAGGTGAGAATCCTGTCCACCGTAAGACTAAGGTTTCCAGGGGAAGGCTCGTCCGCCCTGGGTTAGTCGGGACCTAAGGAGAGACCGAAAGGTGTATCCGATGGACAACAGGTTGATATTCCTGTACTAGAGTATGTAGTGATGGAGGGACGCAGTAGGCTAACTAAAGCGTGCGATTGGAAGTGCACGTCTAAGCAGTGAGGTGTGAATTGAGTTAAATGCTTAGTTCTATAACATTGAGCTGTGATGGGGAGCGAAGTTTAGTAGCGAAGTTAGTGATGTCACACTGCCAAGAAAAGCTTCTAGCGTTTAAACATACTCTACCCGTACCGCAAACCGACACAGGTAGTCGAGGCGAGTAGCCTCAGGTGAGCGAGAGAACTCTCGTTAAGGAACTCGGCAAAATGACCCCGTAACTTCGGGAGAAGGGGTGCTGACTTCGGTCAGCCGCAGTGAATAGGCCCAAGCAACTGTTTATCAAAAACACAGCTCTCTGCTAAATCGTAAGATGATGTATAGGGGGTGACGCCTGCCCGGTGCTGGAAGGTTAAGAGGAGTGCTTAGCGTAAGCGAAGGTATGAATTGAAGCCCCAGTAAACGGCGGCCGTAACTATAACGGTCCTAAGGTAGCGAAATTCCTTGTCGGGTAAGTTCCGACCCGCACGAAAGGCGTAATGATTTGGGCACTGTCTCAACGAGAGACTCGGTGAAATTTTAGTACCTGTGAAGATGCAGGTTACCCGCGACAGGACGGAAAGACCCCATGGAGCTTTACTGCAGTTTGATATTGAGTGTCTGTGCCACATGTACAGGATAGGTAGGAGCCATAGAGATCGGGACGCCAGTTTCGATGGAGGCGATGTTGGGATACTACCCTTGTGTTATGGCCACTCTAACCCGGATAGGTGATCCCTATCGGAGACAGTGTCTGACGGGCAGTTTGACTGGGGCGGTCGCCTCCTAAAAGGTAACGGAGGCGCCCAAAGGTTCCCTCAGAATGGTTGGAAATCATTCGCAGAGTGTAAAGGTATAAGGGAGCTTGACTGCGAGAGCTACAACTCGAGCAGGGACGAAAGTCGGGCTTAGTGATCCGGTGGTTCCGTATGGAAGGGCCATCGCTCAACGGATAAAAGCTACCCTGGGGATAACAGGCTTATCTCCCCCAAGAGTTCACATCGACGGGGAGGTTTGGCACCTCGATGTCGGCTCGTCGCATCCTGGGGCTGTAGTCGGTCCCAAGGGTTGGGCTGTTCGCCCATTAAAGCGGCACGCGAGCTGGGTTCAGAACGTCGTGAGACAGTTCGGTCCCTATCCGTCGCGGGCGTAGGAAATTTGAGAGGATCTGCTCCTAGTACGAGAGGACCAGAGTGGACTTACCGCTGGTGTACCAGTTGTCTCGCCAGAGGCATCGCTGGGTAGCTATGTAGGGAAGGGATAAACGCTGAAAGCATCTAAGTGTGAAACCCACCTCAAGATGAGATTTCCCATAACTATATGTTAGTAAGAGCCCTGAGAGAAGATCAGGTAGATAGGTTAGGAGTGGAAGTTGTGTGAGCAATGGAGCGGACTAATACTAATAGCTCGAGGACTTATCCAAAAAGTAACTGAGGATATTTACAGCAGGTTAGATTTTTGTTAGAATATAGGTATTCAATTTTGAATGTTCATCATTCAGAGTTAAGTGACGATAGCCTAGGAGATACACCTGTACCCATGCCGAACACAGAAGTTAAGCCCTAGAACGCCGGAAGTAGTTGGGGGTTGCCCCCTGTGAGATATGGTAGTCGCTTAGCAAGGTTGAGTCTAGAGGAATCTAGGCTCATTTGGGAGTTTAGCTTAGTTGGAATTGAGAGGAAATCGAAATTCCAATCGGCGGATAAGAGAAACG
>NZ_JVIQ01000076.1:0-491 GCF_001072745.1 Streptococcus sp. 400_SSPC
ATGGCGCGAGACGGAATCGAACCGCCGACACATGGAGCTTCAATCCATTGCTCTACCAACTGAGCTACCGAGCCAAAATTGCGGGAGCAGGATTTGAACCTACGACCTTCGGGTTATGAGCCCGACGAGCTACCGAGCTGCTCCATCCCGCGTTAATATTAAGGAGGATGTGGGATTCGAACCCACGCACGCTTTTACACGCCTGACGGTTTTCAAGACCGTTCCCTTCAGCCGGACTTGGGTAATCCTCCAGCTAATTATGGACCTTGTAGGACTTGAACCTACGACCACTCGGTTATGAGCCGAGAGCTCTAACCAGCTGAGCTAAAGGTCCGACAAGATCAATAGTATAGCGGCGAAGGGGATCGAACCCCCGACCTCCCGGGTATGAACCGGACGCTCTAGCCAGCTGAGCTACACCGCCATAAATCGGGAAGACAGGATTCGAACCTGCGACACCTTGGTCCCAAACCAAGTACTCTACCAAGCTG
>NZ_JVIQ01000077.1:0-4092 GCF_001072745.1 Streptococcus sp. 400_SSPC
ATTCTGCGTCAAACTTCCTATTTTGACTTTATCCGCAGACGCCCTTTGTATCTTAATAAGTCAGCGAACTTCTACGAAGTTCGCTGACGTCCGTACTCACCTAAGGAAAGTTTCTAAGAATTTTTCCTTCAATCTGAGACCGATACCTTCTCGGCATCCGTCTTTTCTTTTTATAGTTGATTCAAAATAGTCTGAAAATCATTTTTTACTTCTTCGATGGACGTGGTCACTTCCTGGCGAGTCTGGTTGTTTTTGACGGTGATTTGCCCACTTTCAACCTCGCTACCACCAAGAGCAATGATGGTTTTGGCCCCAAAGACGTCAGCTGACTTGAACTGAGCCTTCAACTTACGGCCTAGGTAATCACGTTCTGCGATGAAGCCTTGACGACGAAGGGCCTGAACCAATTCCAAAGCGGCTACTTCTGCTTCTAAACCTAACACAGCAATGTAGACATCCAACGATGTCTCAACAGGAAGCTCAACTCCTTGTTTATCGAGGATCAACAAGAGACGCTCAAGTCCCATCCCAAAACCGAAACCTGGCGTTTCTGGTCCACCAAAATATTCTACCAAGCCATCGTAACGACCACCCGCACAAACGGTTAACTCATTCCCATCTACTTCTGTCACGAACTCAAAAATAGTGTGGTTATAGTAGTCTAGGCCACGGACCATATTGGTATCGATGACATAGTCAATTCCGAGACCGTCTAGCATAGCCCGTACGGCATCAAAGTGTGCCTGGCTTTCTTCGTCTAAATAGTCCAGGATAGATGGAGCATTCTCAACCGCTTGCTTGTCTTCTTTTTCTTTTGAGTCCAAGACGCGGAGCGGATTTTCCTCTAGACGACGTTGGCTATCTTTTGAAAGTTGGTCCTTCATTGGAAGGAGGTAGTCGATCAAAGCTTGACGATAAGCTGCCCGACTAGCGGTGCTACCAAGGGTATTCAAGTGGAGGACGACATTTTCAATGCCAATCTCTTTGAAGAATTGGTCAGCCATGGCAATCGTCTCAACGTCTGTTGCAGGATTGCTAGATCCAAAGCATTCTACGCCAATCTGGTGGAACTGACGCAAACGGCCAGCCTGAGGACGCTCATAACGGAACATAGGGCCGATATAATAGACCTTGCTTGGTTTTTGAACCTCTGGTGCAAAGAGTTTATTTTCAACATAGGAGCGGACCACTGGTGCTGTCCCTTCCGGACGCAAAGTAATATGACGATCACCCTTGTCATAGAAGTCGTACATCTCCTTGGTCACGATATCCGTTGTATCCCCTACCGAACGACTAATGACCTCGTAATGTTCAAAAATAGGTGTTCGGATTTCTGCGTAATTGTATTTTTTAAAGGTTTCGCGAGCAAATCCTTCTACATATTGCCACTTAGCGGATTCCTGTGGCAGGATATCTTGGGTTCCTTTTGGTTTTTGTAATTTCATAGACACCACTCCTTTGCTTGCTTTGTACTATTTATTCTATCATAATTTATAGTCCGTGACAGCGCTCAAGCAGTAAAATCAGCCTACAAGCCCATCAGGAATAGAAAAAGGGAGCTGCTCCCGCCTATAAAAATAGAGCCCGCATCACATGCAAGGCTCGATTTCTTTCGTTGCTTTACTTTCAACTATCTTATAAGATATTTTCATATTGTTCGCGAACTTCCTGCGGCCAGACGCTGGTTTGGACTTCTCCGATATGTTTCTTACGAAGCAAGAACATAGCCATCCGTGATTGACCGATCCCACCTCCGATAGTTAGTGGAAAGAGTCCATTCAAGAGCGCGCGGTGCCATTCCAATTCTAAACGATCTTGATCTCCTGTAATAGCAACCTGGCGCTTGAGGGTATCTTCATCGACCCGGATCCCCATAGAAGACAGTTCGAATGCCGCCCCTAGGTTATCATTCCAAACAAGGATATCCCCATTTAAACCCTTGTAGCCATTTTCAGTTTCCGTTGTCCAGTCGTCATAGTCCGGCGCCCGTCCATCGTGCGGTTTGCCATCTGATAAGACGCCACCAATCCCAATCAAAAAGACAGCTCCATATTCTTTGGTGATGGCATTTTCCCGCTCTTTCGGCGTCAAGTCAGGATAACGCTCTACCAACTCTTCTGTGTGGATAAAGGTGATTTGCTTCGGCAAGATCGATTCAATATCATAGCGAGCTTCGACAGCTAACTCTGTTAGACGAATCGCCTTGTAGATTTTTTCAACCGTTTCCTTCAAGTAGGCAAGGTTACGGCTCCCATTTGGAATGACCTTTTCCCAGTCCCATTGGTCGACATAAACTGAGTGGGTCGCATCCAACGAATCTTCATCTGGACGAAGAGCCTTCATATGGACAAAGAGACCTTCCCCTTCCCCAAAGCCAAACCGCGCCAAGGTATGACGTTTCCATTTTGCAAGGGAATGAACCACTTCATAAGTTTCATTAGGAATTTGCAAAACCTTTACAGAGACAGGGTTTTCCACTCCGGATAGATTGTCCTGCATCCCATCTCCTACCTTACTTAAGATTGGACCTTGAACCTCAACGACTTCTAGTTTATCTTTCAAATACTGGGTAAACGTTGTTTTTACAAATGAAATTTCTTCTTGTTGGTGAATAAAACTCTTCTTCATAGAGACTCCCTTTAGATAGTATGAATTTGATTATACGCTTTTTTAGAGAAAAAGCAATACTTACCGTTTTCGAAAATTTATTTAAGAGTCAATTCCAATTATCTGATATTTGATGTACCACACATTACTTTTTTTCTACTATTTAATTTAAATAATCAAAGTTATAGTATTGAAACACGGCTTACCTTGTGATATAATTCACTACATAGGACTGCTTTATAACTGAAAACTTTAGGAAGGAGAATCTTTAAATAATTTTCAAAGAGTCCTATAATGTGTACTTAACACAAACAATGATTTTAAAAATTTAGGAGATATATTGGAAAAAATGAAAAGAATTTTTAAGGGACAACTGCCTAAGCTTCTATTTATTGCGTTTTTACCGTTACTACTAATTCTCATCACTCCAAAAAAAGTGGTGCAAGCAGCTGATGTTAGCAATAATGTCAGCTCATTAACTGTTTCATCAAACGAATTGTATAACGGAGGCCAAACAACTGTTAAATTCACTTTTGACGAGCATGCTCAAAAAATTAAGTCAGGAGATACCCTCCAAGTAACTTGGCCAGATTCAGGAACAATTCATGGAGCTGGATTTAAGAAAACCATTAAATTAACGATTGAAGGTACGTATGTAGGAGATATGGTAATCACTGATGGAGAAGCCAAAGTGACCTTTAATGACGGAATCACAAATCTTGAAAACATTCGTGGTTGGGGGGAGTTTGAAATCGAAGCCCACAACGAAACAAATACTGAGAAAGAACACACTGGTAGTTTTCGTATCACGAGTGGGACAAAAACTGTAGAGATTTCCGTCAAGAAAGTAGCTACTGGAAAGTCCTCTGCACCATTTTACTTAAAGGCCGGGGACATGAAAGCTAACGATCCCGATCATATTCTATGGAGCTTAAATATCAATAATATGAAGGTGGATGTTGATGATGAAGTACGCGTTGAAGATCAAATTCAGCCAGGCCACACTTTAAAAACAGATAGTTGGATGATTATCGTAACAGGTAAAAAGTCGGGTTACTATAGTGGATCTGATGCGATTACAAACTTCTTAAAGGATTTCCCTAATGCTCAATTTACTGCAGATGCGCAAACTGGAAAAATTTCAATTAAAATTCCTCAAGAAGACGCCGTACTAACAGGTTTCACAGTTATATATAAAACAAAAGTAACAAATCCTGATCAAGCTAAATTTGAAAACCATAGCCAAGCCTGGTATCGTATAAAAGGCGAAGCAGCTGTTGTGGCCATAGAAAAGAATTCTTCTGTATCAAATATTCGAGCAGATGGTGGTGTTGATGGTGATAAAACTACAACCACTACAACTCCGGAACCAACTACCACAACAACTACAACAACCACAGAGGAACCTACAACTACAACGACTACAACAACCACAGAGGAACCTACAACCACAACGACTACAACAACCACAGAGGAACCTACAAC
>NZ_JVIQ01000077.1:4192-4289 GCF_001072745.1 Streptococcus sp. 400_SSPC
TACAACAACCACAGAGGAACCTACAACCACAACGACTACAACAACCACAGAGGAACCTACAACTACAACGACTACAACAACCACAGAGGAACCTACA
>NZ_JVIQ01000077.1:4389-6635 GCF_001072745.1 Streptococcus sp. 400_SSPC
ACAACGACTACAACAACCACAGAGGAACCTACAACCACAACGACTACAACAACCACAGAGGAACCTACAACCACAACAACCACTTCATCAAGCGAAGAAGAAACCACAACAACTACTACAGTAAGTGAAGACGCAACTACAACAACTACTACAGTAAGTGAAGATACAACTACAACAACTACAACAGGAAATCCTGGCGGAAAACGTGGTACAACCACCACAACAACTACAACACCAGGAAACCCTGGCGGAAATGGAGATGGTAACGGTGGTGGACGCAAAGTTCTTCTCCCAAGTACAGGTGAAGTCGTAGCGACTGGCCTAGTATTCTCAGGAGTACTTGTCCTATCAGGTGCTATTGTAATGAAACGTAAAATGTCTAATAACTAGCGGTCTGTATTTTAACTTACTAATTTATCTTAAAGTTTGACAAAAGGTTTTAAAAGGATTTACTTCTAATTTAGAGGTAAATCCTTTTTCTAATCCTTAACTCTTTAAAATAAACTTCAAAATTATTTGCTCCACTCTAATATATGCATCTCTATTAAAATTGGATATATAGCTCACCTCATCAATTTATGCTATATTTTGATATGATTTTATAATATACAAACATATTTTGGGTTGATACATTGTTTTATTTGTGATATAATTCACTTTGTAGAAAATATATTTGATTTCAAATCCCAACAGGAGCTTGCATATTAAACAATATTTCCTACAAAGTTATGTAGTAGCTGTGTGTCTTATAAACGATTATTTTATTTACACTCTTCCTTAATAAAAGTGTAAATAAACGATTTTTTATAAAACGCCCAATTTTATGAAAAAGGAAAGTAAAAATGGACAAAAAGAAAAAGTTTAGTATTTTCTCATTTTTGATCTTTGTATTGACAACTATTTTCGTATTTAGTTTGAATAAAACTTTTGCTGAAACTCCTGAGGTTTCAGTGTCTGGAAAATTTGTTGATACAATCCAAAATGTTAAAGTATCAAATAACGAAGGCGGAGTTCTCGACTGGGACTTACAACAGTGGGCAACCTTCCGAATCAACGCTGATTTTGATTTGTCTGGAAAAAATGTTAAAGCAGGAGATTCAACTGTAGTTACTGTTCCAGATGCTTTGATGATTACTTCAAGTTCGTTTCCAATTAAAGATTTAAATACGAATGAAGTTATCGCAAATGCTAAAGTAAACCCAGATAATAAATCCATTACAATTACCTATACGGATTATGTTGAAAAACACTCAGATACAAGCGGATCATTCTTCTTTTACGCTCGTATCGATTTCAAAAAACACCCTCAAAAAGGTGAGGTTCCAATAGAAATCACCGTTAATAAGGAAACAAAAATTGCTGGTAAAGTTTCATTTACTGGTGTTGGCGACGGAAATCCTAGACTTTTAACAAAGACTAGTTGGGTAAACGCAGGGGACCAAAGGGAAATTCAATACACGATTTCTGTCAATCGTACAAAGCAAAATATTAAGAATGCCACACTCGAAGATCACTTACAATTTACGAATGCTTCTTACGAAAAAGATAGCATTAAAATTATTAAAGGTAAATTCTCTTATGATGCTGGTGAATGGGTATTCTCTGATAGAGTTGATGTAACAGACCAACATAAGATTACAATTAGCGAAGATGGTCAATCATTTGTTATCGATTTAGGTGATGTTACTGAAAATGACCAATATCGTATTGCTTATAATGTTCGTTTAAATTATGATCCTGCCGACGGAGAGGTCTTGAGAAATGAAGCAACTCTTAAAGGTCTAGGTATTGAAACCAAAAATGTAACGAATGCTGCTGCCGTTCAAATTCCTGGTGGTGCTGGTCTTGGTTATGTTTACTCAATCAATATTCATAAAGTCGATGATGCTAACCAACCACTTAAAGGTGCTAAATTTAGAGTTGTTCGTCAAGCTAATAATCAAGTTATCGGTGAGTTTGAATCAGACGAAAATGGTAATATTGCCGTTGGTAAACTGTTAAAAGATAAATATATCTTAACTGAAATTGAAGCCCCTTCAGGTCATATCATCAAAGAAGCCGATACTGTGGTTAATGTAGAAGATTTTGGAGCAGATCATTCGGTAACCAAAACGATTGTGAATCCGAAGGAAGAAACTACTACAACAACTACAACCACCACAACCACTACAACTACGACTACTGAAGAGCCGACTACAACTTCAACTACCACAACAACCGAAGAGCCGACTACAACTTCAACTACC
>NZ_JVIQ01000002.1:0-51247 GCF_001072745.1 Streptococcus sp. 400_SSPC
TAGAGCCCACTCAACCACTGCGTCTTGCTCGATAATCCAAAGACAATTGAGAGGCTAGGACTTCTGTCCCAGCCTCGTTTTTTGATTTAATTGCGTCTGGCTTGTTGTTGTTTGAAATGGTAGTAAGCTCCTATCATCCCTGCCGTATTTTGATGATGCGCAAACTCCAATTGTGTCTTGTCTGCTAGGCTCGGAACAAGAGAAGCCTTGAGAGCTGCTGAAATCTTTGGTTTCAAAATAGCTTCCTGTCCCATGACTCCACCACCAAGAATGACCACTTGAGGATTGACAACATAACAGATATTGGCAAGCCCCTTGCCCAGGTAGTCGACCATGCGATCGATTCCTGCCATACAGATGGTATTTCCTTGGGTCGCTTCCTTGAATATGCGACGACCACTCCATTGTTCAACAGGATCCCCATGCTCCTTGGCAACATATTCAACCAAAGCTGTCGTCGAGGCCAAATCTTGGAAGGCGCCATCTTGAAGATGAAAGTAACCTACCTCGCAAGCAGAATTGCTAAAGCCATGGAAAATCTCCCCATTGATCAAGAGACAGCCACCAATGCCAGTACCGACCGTTAAACAGACGGCAACTTGAGCACCCTGGCCATTCCCTGACATCACTTCTGCTAAACCAGCACAGTTGACGTCATTTTCAATTTCGCAGGGGATTTGATAGGTCTCTTCAATTTCTTTTTTGAACTGAGTTCCTGCATAATTAGGAATCTGAGGGCCTGCATAAAAGATTTCCCCCTTATCGGGGTCAACCATCCCAGCTGACGAAATACAGACTCCAAGAATAGTATTTTCTTCGAGGTAAGATTCTACTAAAGCTTTGGTTTTCCCTAGAATTCCAGGTCCCCCTTTTTCAGCTTCTGTCGGCATTTCATGCGACTCGATCAGATTCTCTGCTTCATCAATCAGACCATATTTGATATTGGTCCCACCGATATCAATCGCTAGGTAATAGGCCATACACCTCTCCTTTCCGATTTACACTCTTTTTTAAAGGAAACGTTCCTTGACTTCACGGATTAAGCTAGCTGCTTTTTGAACCACTTCCTGGTCTGCTTCAGTTACCGGGGTTAATGGACTCCGAACAGATCCCAGTTCTAGACCTTCATTGATCCGCAAGACTTCTTTAATGACCCCATACATGTTTCCATGAGCAGACGTCAAGACTCCGATAATGCCATTGATGGCAAACTGCAAGGCACGCGCAGTCTCTAAGTCTTTCTCAGCAATCAGCTGATTGAGTTTCAAGAAGAGTTCCGGCATAGCACCATAGGTGCCTCCAATACCTGCTCCTGCTCCCATCAGACGGCCACCTAAGAATTGTTCATCTGGACCATTAAAGACGATATGGTCATCACCTCCCAAAGAAGCAAAGGTCTGGATATCTTGCACAGGCATGGAAGAGTTTTTCACCCCAATCACCCGTGGGTTTTTCAACATTTCTTTATACAGACTTGGTGTCAGAGCTACCCCTGCTAATTGCGGGATATTGTAGATGACAAAGTCTGTGTTTGGCGCTGCTGCGCTGATTTCATTCCAGTAGTGGGCCACACTGTATTCTGGTAAGCGGAAATAAATTGGCGGAATGGCCGCAATGGCATCTACTCCAAGTTCTTCTGCATGTCGTGCCAATTCCACGCTGTCCTTGGTATTGTTGCAGGCCACGTGAGCGATGATGGTCAATTTTCCTTTAGCCACTGCCATGACTTCTTCCAAGACTAGCTTGCGATCGGCTACGCTCTGGTAGATACATTCGCCGGAAGATCCGTTGACATACAAGCCCTGCACACCTTTCGCGATAAAATATTCTACCAGCGCACGTACCCGCTCCGGGCTAATTTCTCCTTGGTCATCATAGCAGGCATAAAAAGCCGGGATGACTCCTTCATATTTTTTTAAATCTGACATTTTTTCTCCTTTTGTCGTATCAGTAATATTATTAACCCATGATCTCTGATAATTTAACTTTTCGGTCTTCATTAATGGAACGAGTACAAGCATCAGCAGACGCAATCGCTTCTAACGCCGCTTCTCCGGTTAATAGTTTTTCAAATTCTTTTGATACAGGAGCACCATTCATTATGTCATGAAGGTATTTCATTTCTTTATCAATAACAGAAGATAGCCATAATGGAGTTCGTTTCCCTGGTTTGCCATAAGCAATGGCACCATCCATCTCCGTACTATGATAAATTCTTGTACGGTCATCATCCTCTTCCTGAGATTCATGAATTAAGAAATAAGTTTCTTTTCCATCTACTTTCAGAGTACCTTTACAATTAAATAGGTCTAATTTTATAGCACCCTTCGTTCCCTGAATCAGAACATAGTGTTCTCCCCAACGATAGGCAGAACCCCATTCAAGCAAGGCAAATCGCTTGCCAGGGAATTCCATATTAACAAAAATCATATCATCTTCATCACCAAAGTTTTCTCCTTGGTGAGCTACATTTCCACCTGTCATCGTAACTGTTTCAGGAATACCTCCCATTAAAAATTGAACGCAATCCAACTCATGGATATGGTGGTAAAGATGGCCCCCTGATTTTTCACGAATTTTTTTCCATGAAATGGATGGTTGTTGTTCTTCCCAGCCATTTCTCGCTGTATGACAGTACAAAACATCTCCAATAACCCCTTGATTGATCAATTCTTTAGCATGATGAACACCATTAAAGAAATTCATAATGTGACCAGCCATGAAAATCACACCATTTTCTTTACATGTTTCTACCATCTCTTTACAATCTTCATATGATAAAGCAATCGGTTTTTCACAGAAAACATTTTTTCCATTCTGAGCAGCTTTAATAACGGGTTCTTTATGCAGATTATTAGGAGAAGCAACAATCACGCAGTCCACATCATCACTTTGAACCAATTCATCTAGTGACGAAGCCACTCGTGCTCCTAATTCTTCTGCTACAGCTTCTGCATTTTCTGGATCATACACAACTGTAATTACTGCACCGTCATTTTCTTTCATATATCTTGCTAATTCAGCACCAAAGTATCCTGTGCCAACAACACCATAATTTACAACCATTGTTTTTCTCCTGTTTCTATTTTTACTATTTTACGGATCCTTCAGAAAGACCACTTGCAATTTTATTTTGGATAATTGAGAAGAAGATGATTGAAGGCAGTACCACAATTACAGAGGCTGCCATCATATCTCCCCAATCTAGAATCTCCGAACCGTTTAATGAACGCAAAGCCACCGCAACCGTCATCTTACTTGTATCATTGATCAAGATCAATGCATAAAGAAATTCATTCCAAGCATTAATAAAGGTATATATGGCTGTGGCCACAATCCCTGGTGCAACAATTGGTAACACCACTTTATAAAAGGTAACAAATTTATTCGCGCCATCTATTTTTGCTGCTTCCTCGATTCCAATTGGAACTGTTTGGAAGAACCCTACTAACAACCACACTGCATAAGGGACACTAAACGAAAGATAAACAATCATTAAACCAATTAAACTATTGGTTAATCCAACTTTTGCAACGGCAATAGAATAAGGAATTGCCAACAAGATCGGAGGGAAGATATAAGTAATTACTAACAATCGAGACATGATCGCCCCTAATTTTGGAAAGAAGCGAACAATCCCGTAAGCAGCCATTGCAGAAATGATAATAGCGATGACAGTTGTCGTTAATGCGATTAATAAGCTATTTTTTATATTATCTATAAAATGTAGGTCATTAATAACATGCGTAAAATAATCGAGAGTAAACTGTTTAGGCCAAAATCTTGTTGGAAACTGGGTTAATTCACCTTTTCCTTTTACAGAAGATAAAAGGATCCAAATTAAAGGAAAAATTGCGATAATAGTTGAAATAACTAAAACAACATGTGACCCAATATCAAGGAGTACATTTGTTCTTCTCTTCATCATTTTCTACCCTCCTTCTCCCATTTACTAATTACTCCAAAGTAAATGAAACATACTGCCAACAAGAAAATAAATAGCAAGACTGTTACTGCGGAGGCACGCCCAAGAAGTTTTGTTCCCCAACCGAGATTATATGCGAATATTGGCAATGTTGTTGTTGCGTTTGAAGGGCCTCCACCTGTAATCAGATAGATAATATCAAAGTTATTAAAGATCCATACTGTTCTAAGTACAACAAGTAATCCGACTACTACTTTAATATGAGGTAAAATTACAAATCGAAAAACTTGCCAACTGGAGGCTCCATCAATCCTAGCTGCTTCAAACTGTTCCTCCGGAACCGTTTGTAAGGCAGATAGAACATTGACCATGATCATAGGGGCACCAAACCAAATATTAATAAATACTAAACAGATGAAAGCCCACGTACTTTCTGTCAAAAATCCAGGGACGTGATTCATCAGTCCTAATTTCACAATCAAGTTAGGTAGATAACCATATACTCCATTTAAGATCCATTGCCAAGAAAAGGCAATGACAATAGTTGGGAACGCCCAAGGAACAATCAACAATGTCCTATATAACTTCTTAAAACGTCTAACTCTATGCAATGCAAGTGCTAATACAAAACCAACAAGCACTTGTCCCACAAGAGAAAAGACTGTCCATTTAAGGGAGTTGAAGAAGGCATTGTAGAAATTAGGATCCGATAAAACTGCTTTATAATTTGCTAATCCTACAAATTTATACCGCGGCAAGATCAAATGTTTGTTTGTAAAGCTAAAATAAATGCTGGAGAAAAATGGGTAAACAAATAATAGTCCAACAATGATAATAGCAGGTAACACAAACACCCATCGAGTCAAATTTCTATTTTTGACCATATGCTTTTTCCTCTCTAAAAACAGAGGCTACATTATTGTAGCCTCTGCTATTATTATTTAACATCAACTGCTACAGTTTCGAATAAATCGTTCAATTGTTTTTCTGCATCCTTAGCAGCCTCCATTGGATCTTTACCATTTGTAATAATATCTTGGA
Organism: Streptococcus sp. 400_SSPC; assembly: GCF_001072745.1. NCBI lineage: Bacteria > Bacillati > Bacillota > Bacilli > Lactobacillales > Streptococcaceae > Streptococcus > Streptococcus sp. 400_SSPC. Next base: position 4,967 of record NZ_JVIQ01000002.1, read on the forward strand.
ACATTTGTTCAATGATATGTTGGTTTGTTAACATTCCAGCTTGAACACTTGGACCATTTTCATATCCAATAGCTGTACCTTTTTCTGCTGCTTTTGTAATAACTTCTTCTGCATGTTGGAATTTCTTGCGAATGTCATTATCTTTATAGGCTGGATCATCACTAATTCCTTTGATGGCAGGCAACATTCCAACAGGAGTTGAATCTAAGAAATTAATGTAATCTTCCTTTTCATACAAAGATTCTAAGAATGCCTTCGCTACTTCTGGATGTTTGGAATTCTTCCAAACTACCAATGGAATATTAGAAGTTTCAATACCATAATCTTTATCTGATTCTTTCACCTTTGGAATAGGATAGGCATCAATTGCATCAATCAATTGAGGGCTATTTGCTTGGATACCACCAACATGGAATCCTGAGTTAAAGTCAAATGCTGTCTTTCCTTGATAGAACAAAGTGGCTTGTTGCAAGACATTAAAGTTAAGTGAATCTTTTGGAGAAAATTCCTTGTACATCTTCACCCAATATTTAATTCCATCTTGAGCCAGTTTACTTGTCAAGTCAGCTTTCATATCTTTTGTCAAAAGACTTCCACCACCACTTCGTACATAGAAATTCAAGAAGCGTGTCCCCATCATATCATTTGTCCCGAAAGGTACAGACACTCCATAAACTCCATTTTCTTTTAATTTTTTGGAAGCCTCATACAATTGATCCCATGTTTTTGGAACTTCAATATTATATTGTTTCAATAAATCGGTGCGAACCCACATTACTTGAGCATGTGAGTACAAAGGAATGGAATAAAAATTGCCATCAACCTTCGCTTCATCTAATGCTGTTTTATTAAATTTATCTTCTCCTATTTTTTTAACGGTATCATTCAATGGAACCAAAGCATCTGAATTGACCATTTCCATGACCTGATTCGGCAATGCAGTGCTAATATCTGGAACATTCCCATTTGCTAATCCAGTCGTCCATTTTGTATAGAAGTCGTTCCATGAAAACGTCTCAATCTTAATTTTAACCTTTGGATGCTTCTTCATAAACTCATCCGCTGATTTTTGAATACTTTCTAACCGCGGACCCTGAGTAAATGAGTGCCACACTACAATTTCACCAGATAATTCTCCAGTTTTATTACTTCCTTCTGCATCATTTTTTGAAGATGAACATGCAGTGACAAATAATGCGAATAACGCGAGAACCAAAGCTAAAAGAATTTTCTTACTATTTTTCATTGTTTTCCTCTTTCTGTTTTAAATACAAAATATGTAATCAGCGCTTTGAAGACTTAACTTCTCCGAAAAAACTAACTATATTGCCTATCTCCTCCATTTTCTATTTAAGACATCTAATCAATCGCAATTTTGAATAAATATTTTCTGACTGTTTCTTCCTGACCTGAATAACCATTTGGTTGGTGAGGTTCACCAGGGAAGAAGACTGCAAAATTATGATAGCCCAAATGAAGTGGATAGAATTTCTCACAATGAACAAAGCCAATATCACTTGCTTCATCAAATGGAATAGCTTCATCTAGGATAAGGGAACCGTAGCTAGAAAATTCATGTCCTTCAACTAATAAATGAAGGTCGGCATAACGGCGATGATGTTCAAAGCGATCATTTTCATCTTTGTTAAGGGTGTTTTCTTGGACAACGAGAAAGACCTTGTCACCGTCGATATCATATCTCCCTAGCTCAAAAGAATCTTTCCGGTGTTCATAGAGAAAATCAATCGCTTGATCCAGATTAGGATGAATCCCTTTGTACAATTTTATGTTTATTAAATCATCAAATATCATCTATTTCTCCTTTTACACTAGATTTATGTTGCAGAAAGTTAAGCAAATATGACTTCCTTCTTGAAATCTTCATCGTTATCCTTCACTGAAACATTCTCATTAAATGAATTCGACTAGTCTCTATTGGGTCTCCTCCTCCTTCAATCTTCTGTTTTGTTTTCTCAATTTAATGCTGCGACGAAGCGTTCTGTAATTTCTTTAGGTCGTGTGATAGCTCCCCCTACTACAACTCCTCTGACACCCAGGTCATGAATTTCTTTGGCTTGTGCAGGATAATGAATCTTACCTTCAGCAATCACATCGACACCCGCTTGGCAGAGTTGGCGAATCAAGTCAATGTCAGGTCCGTCTACTTTCGGGCTATAATCTGTGTACCCAGATAAGGTCGTTCCGACAAAATCAACCCCTGCTTCGACAGCTGTTAAGCCTTCTTCAAAGGTGCTGATATCTGCCATCAAGAGTTGATCAGGATATTTCTCCTTCACTTGCTGGATAAAGTCGACAATCGATAGACCGTCATGACGCGGACGTTTGGTACAATCCAGGGCAATCACTGCGATATCTAATACGGCCAATTCATCTACTTCTTTCATAGTAGCAGTAATGAATGGTTCCTCAGGAGGATAATCTCTCTTGATGATCCCGATAATCGGAAGTTTTGTCACTTCCTTGATTTCTTTGATATCGCGGACACTATTCGCTCGGATTCCAACCGCCCCTCCTTGCTCAGCTGCTTTGACCAAGAGAGGAATCACACCTCCTGCCTCTGTGTAGAGAGGTTCATGAGGAAGCGCCTGACAAGAAACGATAATGCCGTCTTTGATCTGTTGAATTAATTCTTCTTTCGTGATCTTGGACATACATTCCATCTCCTTTATTTATTACGTCAACTCGAGTACTTGTAAAGTTATTATATAGTATTTTTAAAGCGCTTACAATGTTTTAGAGCTATTTTGATTATAGTTTCATATTTTAAACTATAATCTCTTTCCTCTGAAACTAGTTTCAGAGATGCAAACATTCTAAAACTTTTTTAGAAATTTTTTCCATTTCCAGATTTTTATACGAATAGTATAAGTGACCAAACAAAAAGAAAGGAGGACCACAGATGTACTATACTCCCATTATCATCCCATGGTTTTTGTATTACTTCTTCCGAAAATAAATAAGGAAAGGGAATACCGAACATGAAAAAGAATACCAAAGCTTTTGTTCTATTAATCTTGCTTTCATTGATCTTGTTTTAAACTAAAACCTTGAAACGTAAGAAAAACACAGCATTGGCTATTGACCTTATCCTTGCTTCATCTAATCAGATTAGCTGACACAAGGTGAATAAAAGGCTACCCATACAAGCTAGCTCTATTGGAAAATTACCCTAGCTTTGCTTCTCAACAAAAATTAGGATTATTAAAATATGAGATGGCCTATCCACACTATAATCTTTGCAATCATCATCGCATTAACTGTTTTACATGATGCACATCTGATTGCGTTTCAACCACAGATTAATTTAGCCATTGCGGCTACAATCTATCTAGCAGTTGATGCTAGATGGCGACAAACAAGAAAGAAAGAGGAAAATTAAATGACAACAGAATTCACACAAAAATTCACACCCTTAACAGAAGAAGAATTGACACAAGTTGATGGGGGAGCTATCCCATTGGTTGCTTGGATCCTTGCTCATCCCTATCTATCTGGCACTATTGCTGGTGGTGTAACAGCTGTCGGAACTGCCATTTGGGGAGCATTTAAATAATTAATTTGAAGGAGAAAAGCAATGATAGACCAAGTACAATTTAAAGATCTCACGCATGAAGAATTAAGTGATATTAATGGTGGAGGACTCCCTTTTCTATTAGTTTTCGCTTACGGTTTTTCTTCTGCTTATATCGGGACAACAAAACTGATCGATGCATTTCATAGTAATATGACACGGAAATGGTAAAGGAGGAGACCAATGAGTCTGGTATTTATCACCCTCATCCTTTTGACGGGATACTGCATTCTTGATAAAAAAGCACCCAAACAGGTAGAAGGGTACTTTCCTAAATTTGCTATTGCCTTCATGGTCACTTTCACCATTCTCAACGAGGCAATTGATTTACTCTACACAATCTTACATTAAGGAGGACACTTATGGATACAAGCATCCATTATACTTACCTAACAGAAGCTGAACTGGCGACCATTGATGGAGGAGCCTCCGTTTTTGACTCGGCAAAATTCATCGTTCAAACATGGAATATTTTATACAATTCCGGACGTGATTTTGGCCGTAGTATCATCAATGGCATCATGCACTAGAAAGGAGCAAGCATGAAACTCGAAGAAACACGTTTTAGAAGCTTGTCCGAGCAGGAACTCAGCCATGTAGATGGTGGATCCGTCTGGATCACTGTCGGACTGATCGCTACTCCCCTGCTCATGGGAACCTTCGCTGGCGCCTTTGACGAATACGCTCGCAAACGAGGCAAACAGTAACACTTCTTTATCATCTCACTAAACAGTACAAAAAATCCCAGCTTTTAAAAAAGCTAGGATTTTTTCGTTTGAACGAAGCAAGCCCTTTTTCTATTCTCCCTCTTCATCATCGAGGAGAGAGATCCCAAATAAATGTCTTCTAGAACTTTCGATGCACTAGGCCGTTTTTTGAATCGGTTTTTCCTTTACGACAAACACAAAGCCAATAGAGCCGACGAATGCCCCAAGCAAGATCCAATAAACTATATCCGTTGAAGTGAACGGACCTTCTAAGAGACCAGCCAATAAAAAGAGATCAATATACAATCTGGTGTCACGATAAAAGTCCCAATTGAAATGGTAGCTACCTACTGGATGCTGGCGAATGGACACCTGCGGTTGAAAGACCTGAAGAAGAATCAAAATCCCTACAAAAGCAAGATAAGCAAGGCTAACAACCGAAAGCGGATCCTGTGTCATCATAGCTACAGCCACTAAAAGTAAGACCAAGAGCCAGAAATGAAAGTCCAACCAGAACTCACGATGATAATGGAACATTTTCATAAGATCACACCTTTCTATTTATGTTATATTTCTAATAATATTAGAGTACGTTTTATTAGGAGTAGCAAGTAAATAGACGTGACAAGAACAACTACTACATCTGTTAAAAAGGACAGGAACAGTTTCATGTTCCTGTCCTTTTTGTTTCAGCATCAAACGATTGAGCCTTCTTAGCTGAGGTCATTATCAATAATGACTTTCAAGGCATTGTTTTCGCCAGCATGTTTGAAGATTTCGTATGCCTTTTCTGCTTCTGAAAGTTTGAAGTGGTGGGTCACTAACTTCGTCGCATCAATCTTGCCAGATTTCAAAACATTAAGAAGCATTTCAGTTGTATTGGCATTGACCAAACCAGTATTGAGCGTGATGTTCTTAATCCAAAGGTCGTCAAGATTGAAGCTAACTGGTTTACCATGCACTCCGACGTTGGCAATATGACCGCCGACCGAGATAATATTTTGGCAGACATCGAAGGTAGCTGGATAGCCCACACATTCCATAGAGATATCAACACCACGACCATCGGTCACTTCATTGATAAAGGCCTTGATTTCATCAATATCACTTGAACAGATGGTATGAGTAGCTCCAAACTTCTTAGAAGCTTCGAGACGTGATTCTGACAAGTCTACCATGATAATGGTAGCTGGTGAGAAGAATTGTACGGTTAAGAGAGCTGCCAAACCGATTGGCCCTGCACCAACGATACAAACGTTGTCTCCAGGTTTCACGTGAGAAGGGAGCACTCCAATCTCATAGGAAGTAGGCAGAATATCAGAGAGCATAACCAGGGCTTCGTCATCTACAGAAGCTGGTGCATGATAGAGACTGCCGTCTGCGTGAGGGATATGGACATACTCTGCTTGGGTACCGTTGATCAAGTGGCCAAGGATCCAGCCCCCATCTTCACAGTGGGAAGGCAAGCCACGTTTACAGTAGTAGCAAGTGTTACAAGCTGTTACGCATGAGATGATAACCTTGTCTCCTACCTTAAAGTTCGTAACCGCATCGCCGACTTCTTCGACAATCCCAATTCCTTCATGACCCAGGATGGTCCCTTCTTTACAAGCTGGAACATCACCACCCAAAATATGGAGGTCTGTTCCACAAATGGTCGTTTTCACTAGACGAACAATCGCATCAGTTGGTTTCTTGATCACTGGTTTTGGTTGATCAATCAACTGAAGATTTCCTGCTGATACATATGTTGCTGCTTTCATAAGCGACTCCTTTTTTGTTGGTTTTATCAAACCATTTTATTACAGTTTTTACTTTGTGAATATTATAACATACAAAGCAAGCGCTTGCAACATATTTATTAGATTTCTTTAAAAGATAGTTTTCAGGTCTCAAAAATCAATTTCTAGCGTTAAGATAAAGAAAAATCCCTCGCTCTTTTGAGCGAGGGGTAGCTGATAAACATCAGTTGTTCTCTAGCGCCTTATTTACGACGTCCTGGACGTTCTTTGTAACCATAGTATGCATCTTCGATGATTTCTTGCATGTGGTCTACCATTGGAAGACGTGGGTTAGCTGGTGAACATTGATCTTCGTAAGCAAGGAAGGCCAATTCGCGAGAATGTTTCTTCCATTCTTTTTCGTCAATTCCTTGTGCTTTAAAGTTCATTTCAATTCCTACACGTTCACCGAGTTCGTAAACAGCTTTCGCGTAAGCTTCAACTGCTTCTTCTGGTGTAGAGCATGGAAGGCCAAGCATACGAGCGATGTCTTGATACTTCTCATCTGCACGGTAGTAGTTGTACTTAGGCCATGTTGCTGTCTTAGCTGGGCGTGTACCGTTGTAGCGGATAACGTATGGAAGCAAGATTGCATTGGTCCGTCCGTGAATGGTGTGGAATTGCGCACCAATCTTGTGAGCCATTGAGTGAGAAATACCTAGGAAGGCATTGGCGAAGGCCATACCAGCAATAGTTGAAGCGTTATGCATTTTCTCACGTGAGTGGAAGTCTGCATTCTTCACTGAGCTTTCCAAGTTTTCAAAGACAAGTTTGATGGCTTGAAGAGCAAGACCATCAGTGTAGTCGCTAGCCATTTGTGATACGTAAGCTTCAGTCGCGTGAGTCAATACGTCCATACCAGTATCAGCCGCAACAGATCCAGGAACTGTCAATACCAAGGCAGGGTCTACAATGGCAACCGTTGGAGTCAATGAGTAGTCTGCGATTGGGTATTTACGGTTGTTTGCTTTATCAGAGATAACGGCAAATGGAGTTACTTCAGATCCTGTACCAGATGTTGTTGGGATCGCGATGAATTTAGTTTTCTTACCAAGCAATGGGAATTTGAAGGCACGTTTACGGATATCCATGAATTTTTGTACAAGGTCACGGAAGTCCACTTCTGGTTGTTCATAGAAGAGCCACATTACTTTAGCCGCATCCATTGGAGATCCACCGCCGAGAGCGACGATAGTATCTGGTTTGAAGGCACGCATGATCTCTGTACCACGTTCAACAGTTGTGATATCTGGATCTGGTTCAACGTCTGCAAAGATTTGGTAAACTACCTTGTTGCGACGAAGGTCAAGCTGTTCGATGATACGATCAAGGAAACCAAGCTCTACCATAGCGTGGTCTGTAACGATCATGACACGTTCAACGTCACGACATTTTTGTAGGTATTCAATTGAATCACGTTCAAAGTATGTTTTTGAAGGAAGTTTCATCCATTGCATGTTATTTCTCCGGCGTCCGACTTTTTTGATATTCAAGAGGTTGATGGCACTAACGTTGTCCCCAACAGAGTTACGTCCGTAAGAACCACATCCAAGTGTCAATGATGGCAAGAAGGCATTGTAAACATCCCCGATACCACCGAAAGTCGAAGGAGAGTTGCAGATCACACGAATGGCTTTAACTGCTTTACCAAATTCTTTGGTCAATTCTTCGTCAGCTGTATGGATGGCAGCTGAGTGACCAAGACCGTTGAATTCAACCATTTGACGAGCTTTGTTAATTCCGTCTTCACGGCTTTCAGATTTCAAGACAGCGATGACTGGTGACAATTTTTCACGAGTCAAAGGCTCTTTTTCGCCAACTTCTTTACATTCTGCCGCAAGGATATTGGTTCCTTCTGGAACTGAGAAGCCAGCTTGTTCAGCGATCCATGCTGCTGGTTTCCCAACGATGTCCGCATTCAATTTCGCACCCGCACAGTTTTTGCTGTTAGCTTTTACACCAAAGCAGAACTCTTCAAGAAGGGCTTTTTCTTTTTTGTTGACGAAGTAAGTGTGGTAAGATTTGAATTCTTCAACAAACTCATCGTAGATTTCTTTATCGATGATGACCGCTTGTTCAGACGCACAGACCATACCATTGTCAAATGATTTAGACATGACGATATCGTGTGCAGCTTGGCGGATGTTAGCTGATTTTTCGACATAAGCAGGAACGTTTCCGGCACCGACCCCAAGAGCTGGTTTACCGCAAGAATAGGCAGCTTTCACCATTGCGTTACCACCTGTTGCAAGGATAGTCGCAATCCCTTCGTGGTTCATAAGGGCACTGGTTGCTTCCATAGATGGTTGCGTGATCCATTGCACACAGTTTTCAGGAGCTCCTGCTTTAATCGCTGCATCGCGGACGATTTGTGCCGCATGAGCAGATGATTCTTGCGCTGATGGGTGGAAAGCAAAGACGATAGGGTTCCGTGTCTTCAAGGAAATCAATGCTTTAAAGATTGCTGTTGAAGTTGGGTTGGTTGTAGGTGTGATCCCGCAGACTACTCCGACTGGCTCAGCAATCAAGGTCAAACCAGTGACATCATCTTCTTGAATGACACCAACTGTCTTGGTGTGACGCATGTTGTTTACAACGTGCTCACAAGCGAACAAGTTCTTAGTCGCCTTGTCTTCAAAGACTCCACGACCAGTTTCTTCATAGGCATGAAGAGCGAGCTCACCGTGAGCGTCAAGAGCAGCTACAGATGCTTTCGCCACAATGTAGTCTACTTGCTCCTGATCCAATTTGCGCATTTCTTCAAGCGCTACGAGCGCTTTTTGCACCAACTCGTCTACATGTTTTTCAGCAGCGAGTTTCTTTTCTTCAGGTGAGAGAGTTTTTTTATCAGCCATTTGATACTTTCCTCCAATGTTTGAAACCCTTATCCTTTTCCGGAACTTTTTCTTGTTTTCAGAAACTTTCAAGAATAGTGTAAGAAATTTCGATTTGTTAATTTTTTCACAATATTATTGTACTCTATTTTAGAAAATTTGTAAATAGTTTCACAAAGATTTTTTTAACTTTTTATCATGAATCCTCCTTCTCCTTCTATACAGGAGTATTTTCAAGAAAAAATTGAAGGATGTTTTTGAGAAAGCACTTCAATTTCACAAACAAATATTTTCACGCAATTTTTGTAAGCGTTTTCTTAATTTTACTAAAAAAAGCAATTTTCTTCAAGTGAAAATTGCTTAAGTCGTTTAGTAATTTTTACGGCTTAACTGGCCCTCTATTTGCTTGATCAACTGCTTCTTTTACGACGTTAGCGTATAGATTTCCCCCAACATCGATGGAGCCATCTGATTCTAAACCAAAGTGGACACTATCCGTTCCAGCCCAGATAGCTGGATTTTCGACAGCAACTTGATGCCAGTCCGCTACATAGACATAATCGTATTTTTTAGCTAACTCTAGCTCATACTTTCGAGTCTGAACGGTGACGCTCTTGCTATCATTTGCTTCACGTCCATCATATGGGGTCACAAAGATTAAGCGATGTCCTTTTGGTAGTTCTTGAACAAACTTATCCAACAATTCTTGATAATTATTAGAAGAGTTAGTTCCAAGTGCGATCACCACGTTCTTGAGCAAGACTCTATTGGCAATATCCGTTTCATATACCTTTAAGCCTGAGTCCAGATTGCGACTCACCAAAGCATCTAGTTGGATATCTGGCAGAACTTGTTTCAGATAATCTGATGCCCGGAGGTTTACAGAATCTCCGATCATGGTCACGCCATCTGATACATTGTAGGAAGTCGCTGAAGCATTGTCAACTTGGGCACGCGTGATCTGCATCTTGCTGTCGGATTGACGAAGCCCTTCGGTAATCAGGTTTTCATCAAAGGCTCCGACGCGTGGCGCAAAGAGTGCAATCCCAAACATGAGCAAGGTCAAGGGAATCGCGCTGTAAAAGAGTGGTTTCGTGAAACTTCTGAGATCCATCGAGATCCCAAAAATCTTCGGTTCACGTCCAGCCAAGGTTGGTTCAATAATATAGAAACTCAAGGCAGCAAGACTAAAGGATACAAGCGCTGTTAATAGAGAAGCCCATCCATTGGTCATTAATTGAGAAAAGATGATGTAAAATGGCCAGTGGAAGAGATAAACCCCATAACTTGTATCTGCAATAAAGGTAATCACTGCAGGTTCTTTCTGATCTGGCGTCTTTTCATGAAGGACACGCGTCATCACAATCATCACAGATGCAGCAAGAGTTGCTACTAAAAATCCAAATAAATAGGTCCAAACACTATCAAATGGAAGAATAAATGTCAAGACCAACAAAACTAGAAAAGCACCCGCTAAAATCGTTAACGTCTTCTGTAGAGATAGCTTCTTCACTAATTGAGTAAGATTTGGGCTGGTCGTTGTAATCCCTGTCACTGTCGCTAAAGCACTCCCCACAAAGAAAGGAAAGACGTGAGCGATACTAGAAAAATAGACATTGGACAAATTCTTGGTGACCAGCGCTCCGACAAAGAAGGTCAGGAAGGCCACCAAAAAGAGACCTGTCGACGACAGGAAGATATAGCCTCTATATTGGCCAACTGACTTAGCTTTTTTACCCAAAAACCAAGCCAAAAGAGCCCAGAGGACGTAGTAATGAACTTCAAGAGCCAAACTCCAAGTATGAATGAAAAGATGGGGGATGAACTGACTTTCGTAACTTCCGCCACTTAACATCTCATAGAAATTGGTCACAAAGCCAAAGACGGCAGCAATCTGTGTCCCAAGCCCAGCAATAAAGTCTCGTCTGACCAAGAAGGTAAAAGGCATGACCAGCAAGACCATAAAGACTAAAGGTGGGACAATCCGGTAGAAGCGTCGTCTAAGGAAGCCCTTGAGATCAATTTTTTGATGACGGGCAAACTCATCGATCAGAAGAGCCGTGATCAAAAATCCTGAGAAAGTAAAGAAGATATCTACTCCAATAAATCCACCAGGAAAAACCTTTTGGAAGAAATGGTAGAGAAGAACGAGAAGAAGTCCCGTTATCCGTACCAATGAAAACCATTTAATTCGCATTTTGATAAATTCCTTGTTTAAACGTTCCCTTATAGACGACATTTTGTTCTGTCGTCAAGGTTCCCTGTCCTTCTGGTTGACCATTGACAAATTCACCTTCATATTTCCAACCAGCCTTGGCTGTAAAGGTTCCATAACCACTAAAGGTTCCATTGACAAAATTGCCCTTGTAGGTGTCCCCATTCTCAAAGGTCACCGTCCCTTGGCCATTCATCTTGCCTCGGACGACACTTCCGTCGTAGCGAATAGCTCCCTTATCGAGGGTCAACACACCTCCGAAAGGAATGGAGGAAAGAAATACCCACAAAGCAGACAGAACAATAATCCCCAAGGACAATCGTTCAATATTCTCTCTCGTAACATAGACCTTATAGGTCTCAAATAATTCTTTTATTTTTTCCATACTCTGTTCATTCTTTTTATCTTCAGCCGGTTACTCATTTCAGGAGCCAGTCCGAAACTAATCTTCTAATCGATCCAACCACTCTTGACAACCAGCTAGAACACGGCGATAGGTCTCTTCGAAATCTCCTGTGTACCATGGATCTGGAACACTTTCTCCTGCAAAGAGATGAATCTTGTGCTCTGTTCCAGGAGGTGCCATTCGTTTGAGGTCAGCTACATTGTTCTCATCCATTCCTAAGATCAGATCAAAGGCATGAAAATCTTGGTCGCTGATTTGAAGGGATGTTTTAGAAGCATCATAGGGCACGCCATGACTACGAAAAATCTTTTGAGTCCCTTGGTGAATAGGGTTCCCGTGCTCCCAGTTAGAAGTGGCACGACTTTCAATCTCATACTGGTTGGTCAAGTCCTTCATGACAAACTCTGCCATGGGGCTCCGACAAATATTTCCTAAACACACAAATACAATTTTTTTCATGACAGCACCTCCTTTCTATTATAACAGAATGTAAGAAAAATATAATCTGCTAAAATTATATTTTTGAGGCAAGACGAAAAAAGCCTGTCCATCGTTGAGGTGGGCTGACTTTCTTTTTTTATTCAGGCAGGATGATCTGAAGGGATAGCCATTTTCGTTTCCAATCTTTCTTCCGCATACGCTCTGTATAAACCGCCAAACGCTCGGGACTGGCTAAAAAATGTGGAGTCGGCTGAACGATGAAATCTTCGATATCCCTTGTCCCATAGGGGAGAAAGAGCTCTAGCTGACCATCTTTCCTTAAGCGAACTGCAATTGCTGTACACTGCTCGGGGTATTTAGAAACCGCGTCACAAGCACTGCGATAAGGAGCCGTCCCCGGACTATGCTGGTGCATATAGACTTGATTTTTGACTTCCCAAGCGTACTGAGGATAGGTCTTCTTTAATCCCTGCTCGATCTGCAAAGTCTCCTCATAGCTAATCGTAGGGTCATAAAAGACCAGATCCATATCGGTCGTCGCATCAAACCCTGGTTTTCCAGAGAGCTGGTTCCAGACGAAATTGCGCACCGCACCAGCTGCAAGCCAAGCGTCTGCCAGGTTGAGATCCCGAATAATGGCCAAGACAGTCATCATCTCTTGATCCGCTTGGATTTGCTCTACTATCGCTTTTTCCGTTAGCATCTTCTTCTAGTCTCCATTGTAGGGATAACCCAGGTGTTCATAAGCCTTGCGGGTCGCCACGCGCCCTGTCCGGGTCCGCATGATAAAGCCTTTCTGAATCAAGTAAGGCTCATACATATCTTCTACGGTCTCTCGCTCTTCGGCAATATTAACCGATAGAGTCCCAAGGCCAACCGGGCCGCCACCGTACATCTCAATCATGGTCCTCAGGATCTTTTGATCGACATAGTCCAGTCCTTCATGGTCCACATCTAGCATAGAGAGGGCCTTGTCAGTAATGGTGTCATCAATCAAGCCATCACCCATAATCTGAGCAAAATCACGCACCCGCTTCAGCAAACGGTTGGCAATCCGAGGAGTCCCCCGACTACGAAGAGAAAGCTCCTCGGCAGCCTCGTGAGTAATCTCCATCTCAAAAATCTCGGCGGTCCGCTCGACTATCTCTGTCAGATCATCTTGCTCGTAGTATTCCATATGACCGGTAATTCCAAAGCGAGCGCGCAAGGGATTGGACAGCATCCCAGCTCGAGTCGTCGCACCAATCAAGGTAAAGGGAGGAAGATCCAGATGGACACTCCGGCTGGTCTCGCCAGCACCAATCATGATGTCGATGTAAAAATCTTCCATGGCACTGTATAGTACTTCTTCGACTGACATAGGAAGACGGTGGATTTCATCAATAAAGAGAACATCGCCTGGCTCTAGATCATTGAGGATAGCTACCAAATCACCAGCCTTTTCAATGACAGGACCGGAAGTCTGCTTTAGATTGACGCCCAGTTCATTGGCAATAACAAAAGCCATCGTAGTCTTCCCTAGTCCCGGAGGACCAAAAAGAAGGATATGATCCAGCGCCTCATCCCGAAGCTTGGCTGCCTCGATAAAGATTTTTAACTGGTCCTTGACCTTATCTTGACCGATATATTCATGTAAATATTGCGGGCGCAGCGTCCGTTCAACAGCCTCTTCATCGCCCATGATCTCATTGTCTAAAATTCTACTCATACAGTCTATTATAGCAAAAAATGATGCCTCTGATGATTTAAAATCATATTCTATTCAATATGTCACTAATTATTGATTGTTGGGTGTTGGGAATCGATTCCCCTCTTAAACTACCTTGTTTCTTTTTAAGGAATGTACCTAAACTCGCTAATACTCGTAAAGAATAAGGAACGTAGTTTTCGCTCCGCTCAAACTGCGTCAACGTACCTAAACTCGTCTACGTCCCTATCAGGCTTGGTTAGATGAAATAGGTTTAGTAATAATTACATAACGCAGTGGTTGATTGGTATCTTTGTTCGCTCTTATAGCTCCAAAGATTACCTAATCAACTGTGCGGGGGTGAGACAACGAACAATTTTAAAAAATTGTTCTGTCTCACTCCCAGAAAAAAAGCCACCGGTTTTGGTGGCTCTTATAGGGAGATTATTATGAAAAAGTTTTAGGAGTTTTATCATTCAAAGTTAGGAGGTCTTTGATGATGGTATTAGTATACGACGGGAAGCTTAAAGTTTCCTTATAGTCATTTTTTAAATTTTTTTCAAAAAAAGAGGAGGTTCCAAGCAAAGATTTCACATCCTTGTTTGTCACCCTCTCTTTCTTATCTATTTCTTAGCAATGGCATGGTAGCTGGTCTTGCTGGTGAAGATTTGACCCGCTCTCAAGATAACCTTTTCAGCTTGGTCGCTATGAATGGCATCTGGTACGATTTGGAATTCTAGAGCCAAGCCATTGTGTTGAACCATTGGTTTGCCTTCCAGATAAACCGTTTCATCCACAAAGTTAGCAGAATACACCACCAAGGCGGGAGCTTCTGACTTGAAGGTCAAAAAGCGTCCAGACGGCTGATGATAGAAGAAGCCTGCATTCTCATGCCCTTCTGGAAGAGCAAATGGATGGTCCAAGCCTTCTACCAGGCGGATTTGCGGATCAGAATCCTTAAAGAGATCCTCTAAGAGCATAGCTTGGTAGAGATGCTGAACAACCGGACTTTCTTTGTCCACAGTGTGAAGAGGGACACCGTCGGGATGGATAGGGTAAAGCCCTTGATGGTTGATCTGAAAGACATGGTCATTAATCGGCTGAGTGAAGTTTCCTGATAGGTTGAAATAGCTGTGGTTGGTCGGATTAACTAGAGTATCTTGGTCCGTTTCTACTCGATAGCTGATTTCCAACTCCCCTGCTTCCGTCAAGCCATAGGTCACCCAGATCTTGAGATTTCCAGGGAAACCGCCGGTACCATCCGCACGCTCTGTGTACAGGGTGATTTCTTGGTCTGTCACGGATTCCACGCTAAACAAGGCGCTGTCCCAGCCAGTCGGTCCACTGTGGTTGCAGTTGGCACCATTATTGGCTTCTAAGTGATAGGTTTGACCATTGAGCTCAAAACTTGCCTCCGCAATCCGGCCCGCGACTGGGCCAATGCTAGCTCCATACTTGGGGCTATTGCCGACATAGGCATCAAAATTGTCAAAGCCCAATACAATATTAGCGAATTGATCATGCTTGTCTGGTGTCACATACTCTAAGATCGTCGCCCCATAGGTCATGACAGACAATTGACAACCTAGGTCATTTTCGAGGCGATAAGCTTCTACGTCTTGGCCGTCCAGTTGACCAAATAGATATTTTTGATAGTGTTTCACAAGTTGTCTCCTCCAAGATCATTCATTCTAGTGAAAAGGGTGAATCACCACTCCTTGTACAACCCGATTGACGGTACCGGTTGGTGATGGCGTGTCTGGACGATTTTGAACCTTGAGCGAAGTCAAGAGAGAAATCAATTGACCGTAGATAATGTATGGGAAGGCACGGTAGATATCTAGTGAGTCTGCAGAAGCTTCTACTAACACTTCTCGTACCTGCTCAATACCTGCAGCTTGGTCCGTCAAGAGGACGACCTGACGGGCAATCTGATCCCCTGCTACTTCTCCAACCAAATCTAGATCATACTGACGCGTATAAGGATCAATGGAGCCAAATACCAAGACGAGAGTTTGGTCATTGATAAGAGATTTCGGTCCGTGACGGAAGCCGACAGGACTCTCGTACATGGTCGCGATTTTACCGGCAGTCAATTCCAAAATCTTGAGTTGAGCTTCATGAGCTAGCCCAAAGAAAGGTCCTGCCCCCAGATAGATGACGCGTTCGAAATCTAAATCTACAACTTCCTTGACCTCACGGTCTTTCTCCAAGACTTGCTCTGACAGACGAATCAGTTCTTCTACTCGTTTTGCCTTGATTTCTTCCTCGCTTGGATCAAAGACCAAGAGGGCTGTCAGGAGCATAGAGGTAAAGCTGGAGGTCATGGCAAAGCCGGCGTCGTTGGTTTCTTTTGGTTGTAAAAGCAAGAGATTGCGCTCATCTCCGTGGGCCTGCTGGGCCAGTTTTCCTTCTGCTGCACAAGTAATGGTGATCTGATAAAGTTCATCAACCAAGTCTTGGGCCAGCTGCACTGTTGCGACACTTTCAGGAGAGTTGCCGCTTCGTGCAAAGGAAACCAAGATCGTCGCCACTTCTTTTTTGAGATAGATTTGTGGATGCGCCACGATATCGGTCGTCGCAATGGATTGGAAATTCCAATGCCGTTCATCGTGCACTTCCTGCAAATACGGAACCAAGGTGTCCCCCACATAGGCTGAAGTTCCCGCACCTGTCAAGATCACTTTGATGTATCCATGACGCTTCCCAATGGTCTCTAAAAACTCTTGAATTTCTTTTGCTTTCTCCTGATAGAGACGATAGGTCTCTTTCCAAACTTCCGGTTGCTGGTAAATTTCACGCGTCGTAATCTCAGCCCCCAGTTCCAGCAGTTCTTCTTTTGTATAATCTAGCATGCTTCTCCTCTTTTCTACTCGCCTTATAAGCGGTAAGAGGCCGAGACAATTGTCCCAGCCCCATTCCGAATGTTCAAGCGGTTTTCGCTATCGTATTTTACTCATCCTCGTCGTCATCAAAGTTGGATAAGAGATCATTAACCTTCACGATGCTTTCTTGTGCACGCGCTGGATAAGCTTCTTCTCCTCCGACCAGGCTGTTATTAATAAATTCAATTACCATTGGCAAGTTCATCCCTGCATAGAGGTCAATGGCGCGCCCTTCAAGAATCAGACGGCTAACCGTATTACAAGGAGTGCCTCCCAAAAGATCCGCAAAGACGATATAGTCCTCAAAGTCTGCAACACAGGCTTCAAACTTGGCTGTAAACTCCTCAGGACCTTCCTCTGGCAAGAGGGCCACGGCATGAATGTTGTCTTGTGGTCCCATAATCATTTCTGTGCTGGCCTTGAGCTCTTCACAGAAGCGACCATGACTGACCAATACTAGGTGTTTTGCCATACCTTACTCCATTATGCCATTCCAAAGAAGAAGTGGCCAAATGCTGAGAATGCGATTGCTGCAAGGATGATGAGCAAGATAGCTTTTGTAGAGTTCATACCCTTACGTCCAAGCAACCAGTAGATTACACCTGTGATGATAGCTGGTACCAAACGTGGGAAGATAAGGTTGAGCATATCTTGAATTTCAATCGCTTTGTTCCCAATGTGTGGAGTCCAAGAAACTTCAACACCAATCATGCTGGCAATCAAGGCACCAACCATGAAGATACCCAGAACGGCAGCTGCATCGATCAAAGCTGTCAAGGTACTTTGCATGTTGTTGATGAGGTTAACCCCTTCTTTATAGGCAAATTCCAATTGTTTCCAACGGAAAATGTCATAAGCAAATGCCACAGCGATCCACAAGAAGATACCGGCTGGGTTTCCTGCAACAGCCAAAGTTGCTGCGATTGAACCCATAATAGCTGGTACCAATGATCCAAAGATGGAGTCTCCAAGAGGGGCAAATGGTCCCATGAGACCTGTCTTGATCCCGTTAACCGCATCTTTCGATTTCACACCATCTTTTTCTTCCAAGGCCAAATCAAAACCAGTGATAATGGTGTGGAAGAATGGTGAAGTATTGAAGAATTGCGTATGCAATTTCATCATTTCTTTCAATTCTGGAGTGCCATCACCATACATTTTACGCAACTGAGGTAAAAGCATATAAAGGTAACCAGAAGCCTGCATCCGTTCGTAGTTCCAACCCAATTGGAAGGTGAAGAGGCTACGTTTGTTGATTTGTTTGAAATCCTCTTTAGTGAGTTTGTAGTTCTTAGAATTCGTCATCTTCAATTTCCCCGCTTTCTGATTCAGTTACTGGAGCAGCTACAACTGTACGTTGGCTGTTTTTGAAGTGTTGTACTGCAAGGAAGATACCGATAATGGCAATACCAATCATAGATACAGATTTGAAGTTGTTTGTGAAGGCAACCATTTGTTCTTTTGGAAGTTTTGCAAAAGCATCTGTTCCAAGCATTGCTGAAACGGCGTTACCAACACTTTGAACATTGCTATAAAGCACTGTCAACATTGCTGTTAAGCCAAAGCCAAGTGCTAAGTAGTGAAGGTTACGACGAACAGGAAGGTAACGAAGCAAGATCGCAAATCCAAGACCTGGAAGCATTTGACCCGCAAGTTTCAGACCGTTTGCCAACCATTGTACATTAGCAAGACCTGTAACAACAGTTTCTACGAAAGCTCCACCAAAAGCAAGAGCGAAGAAAACTGGGAGAGCTCGAGAAAGAGCCCAAGGAATCGCTCCAAGAAGGTAGTTGCGTTCGATACCTTTGTAGTCAAAGCGGTCGATTGCAGCATCTACACGGTGAGCGAAGTAAGTTGTAGTCATACGACCAAGAATATCAAAGTAGGTCAACAAAGTTGCTACCGGCACAGCGATTGTAGCAATAGCAAGCTCTGGATCAATCCCTTGTGCTACTGAGAAGGCAGTCGCAAGAACGGCACCAGAAGTCGCGTCAATACGAGAAGCCCCACCGAAAGTACCAACACCGAGTACTGTCAATTGAAGAGAAGCTCCGATAAAGAGACCTGTCTTTAAATCTCCCATGACAAGTCCTGTAATGAAACCAGCAAAGACTGGTGATCCTGCTGATGAAACAATCGTCAACTCATCACAGATTTGATAAGCTGAGTACAAAGTAAGTAGTAAAATTTGCCACCATTGTATCATGACAATTTCCTCCTAAAATTTTTCTTTTTTATTTATAAACTATTTGAGCAACTTCAAGAAGTCTTCAACTGGATCATTTGGAACCATTTGAGCAGTTAACTTAACTCCTTTTTCAGCTAGCTTGTGGAAAGCTTCCACATCGGCATCCACTACGTTGATCGAACGAGTAACAGGACGAGTCTCGTCTGATTGAGACATATTCCCTACGTTTAAGGTTTCAAGTGGTACACCTGCTTCTACCAAACCGAGAAAGCGGTCTGGCTTGCGGGCTACGATGAAGAGACGTTGGCTGTCATATTTTCCAGCCAAGATATTTTCTGCAGCCTTTGCGACTGGCAAGATACTGAGCTTGACACCAGGTGGTGTCGCTAGTTTCAAGCCACTTTTTTCGATATCATTTTGAGCGACTTCATCATCGATCACCATGATACGTGAAATATTTAGTTTGGTAGTCCAAAGATTGGCCACCTGCCCGTGGATCAAACGTCCATCGATACGGCATCCTACAATAGTCATAAGTTTTCCCCCTTTACTTCTTTGAATGTAGGTTGTGAAACAAGTTTTAAGGTCTCCTTCCAAGTGCCCTCTGTCTCAAAGACGAGGATCTCATTTTCCCCATCTTTGAGAAAACCATGAGGGATGTAGAGGGAGAGTGTTGGACCGACTTCCCAGAAACGACCGATATGGTGGCCATTTACAAGAACGATCCCTTTTCCAAATCCAGTCATATCAAGGAAGGTATCCTCAACCTGATCTAGATGAAAAGCAAATTGATAAAAAGCTGGTTGACCTTCTTGCCATTCTTTCGAAAAATCCAAGCGATCCAGCTGGCTAAAATCAAGCGCATATTGTTTCCAATGAAGCTTGAAATGAAGATCGATACAAACTCCTGTTCGGATTCCTTTTCGTTGGGTGTCCGCTAAGAGTTTGTGCCCATAATTGACTCTTCCCATGTTTTCGATCAAGAATTTTAGGTTTGTAATCGTTTTCTTTTTTCCGTTTAAAAAAAGATCTTGACCGATTTCTTCTTGGTATTGAGTGGCAATCAACTGATCATTGGCATACACCTGTACCCGATCACGCGCATCAATGATACGCAAGCGCTCTTCTTCTGCATCCATTTCCACTTCTGTCTCATAGAGCAGATAGCCTAATGGGTGGTCGATTTCTTCCATGGTCTGTGGGTAAAGACTTTCGGTGACCTGAGCAATCTCGTTTAAGTTGCCGAACAAACTAGTCTTTTGGGTCAACTCCAATGTTCGTTCAGATAAACTCGACTTCACAAGCGGATCCATCTGTGGATACTCTGGATAGTAGGTCGCCATCATCTTTTTGACTGCATAGTACTTAGGAGTCGGGTTGCCCTGCTCATCTAAGAGAGCGTCATAGTCATAAGATGTTACTTGCGGTAGATCCACGGTCCCTCGTGCTGAGCAGCCGTTCATAAATCCGAAGTTGGTCCCACCATGGAACATGTAGAGATTGATAGAGCCTTCTTGTAAGACCTCATGGACCGCTTCTGCCAACTCTTCTGGATCTCGCTTGATGATGGGTTCTTTCCAACGATTGAACCAGCCATCCCAAAATTCCATACACATGAGTGGCCACTTTTTGTCATGCTCCGCAAAGAACTCTTTCATCTGAGAGAAATTGTAATTTGCTCGCGAACCAAAATTACCGGTTACAAAGAGTCCATCCTCAATCAAAGTTCCTGCTCGAAGAGTCGCCCTCCAAGGTCCATCAGAAGTAAAGAGTGGACAGGTAATGTCCCGCTCGATCATTAGATCTCTGATCGCCCGAAGATAGGCTTTGTCTTCGCCGTAAGAGCCGTATTCATTTTCTACCTGCATCATGAGGATATTGCCCCCACGATCCAATTGGTACTTGGCCACACGTGGCAGGAGTTCATCGTAATAGCGAGCCACTTCCTCGAGAAAGGCCGAATCTGATGAACGAATCCGAAGGTCTTCTTCGATTAACCAGGCTGGCAAGCCCCCAAATTCCCACTCCGAACAAATAAACGGTGATGGACGGAGGATCACATACAGATCCAACTCTTGAGCCACTTGGATAAAGTGCTCCAGGTCCAAATTCCCTTCAAAGTAAAAGTGGCCTCTTTGCGACTCATGAGCATTCCATGGAACATAGGTTTCAACAGTATTAAAACCTAGAGCTTTTAGGTTATATAAGGAATGATACCAATCCTCACGATCGATCCGAAAATAATGAATTGCACCAGATAAAATCTTAAAAGGTTGATCATTTAAATAAAAATCTTCACGGATTTCAAATGCCCCCATACTGAGAACCTCCTTCTAAGAAACCCTTTTCATTTATTAATATAATATATTAACGAAAAAATGTCAACCACTTTCAAAAAAATATGTTAAAATAATATTAACAAGAGATATCGAAAAAAGAGGTGAAGTACATGGCAATCCCAAAATACCAACACATCAAAGATGATTTGAAGCAACAAATTATCTCAGGTAAATTTGAAAATGGAGATAAATTTTACACAGAAGCCGAGTTGATTAAGATTTATAATGTTAGCTCGATTACTGTTGTTCGTGCTTTGAACGATTTGGCTAGCGATGGATACATCGTCCGCCAACAAGGAAAAGGAACCTTTGTTTCGCGCGCTAGAAAACACAAGCTGGTTGAGTTTTCAGACGTTGAAACCTTCCCTATCCAAAAAGCGACCGTAAAAGTTCTCTCTATCAAGCGTGGCAACGCACTGAACATCTTGGATAAACTAGGACTTGCTCCAACTCAATTCTATTATAAGATTGATCGGACCCGTCATATTGGTGAAGATACTTATATCTACCACCAGACTTATGTCCCAGAGCAATATATTAACCCAAATTATCCGAGCTTAGATTACTATAGTTCGATTTATGATCGCTTTAAAGAAGATTATCATATCCATATGAATGATGAACACTTTGAAGAAATCAATGATATTGTATTTCCAACACCAAGCAAAATCGCTTCTGTGTTGAATATCGATGAAAACTTCCCAACTGTCCGTCAAGTGAAGACGACAAAATTGGAAGCGACCGGTCAAATTCTCGAATATAGCGAAACCTATAAACGCGGCGACTACTATAAAATCAAATTTATCTCTTGTGATCGTGATCATTGATCATTCAAAGTCTGGGGTCTGGCCTCAGACTTTTATGATACAAATTATAGCATGAAAAAATAGTTCCTAAAACATGTAAAACGAATAATCTATAATTAGTGATAGACTTCCTATAAATAGTTTAATCAGTCAAAATTTATTATGATAAATTCCGTGTCTAGAGCACCTGATATCGGAAAAGAAAAAGGCAAACATCTCGTGATGTTTGCCTTTTTTAATCAAATTTATGAGGGGCTTAGTCACCCAAACCGATGCGTTCGAAGATTTCATCCACCCGTTTAGTGTAGTAAGTTGGGTTAAAGATTTCGTCGATTTCTTCTTGAGTGAGGCGTGATGTCACTTCTGGGTCTGCCTCAAGAAGTGGTTTGAAGTCAACTTGGTTATCCCATGATTGGGCAGTCTTCGGTTGAACAAGGTCGTAAGCTTGCTCACGTGTCATGCCTTTTTCGATTAAAGTTAGCATGGCACGTTGGCTGAAGATTAAACCAAATGTAGAGTTCATGTTGCGGATCATGTTTTCAGGGAAGACTGTCAAGTTCTTAACGATGTTTCCGAAACGGTTGAGCATGTAGTCGATCAAGATGGTTGTATCTGGTGCGATGATCCGCTCAGCTGATGAGTGAGAGATATCACGTTCATGCCATAGGGACACGTTTTCATAAGCTGTTACCATGTGACCACGGATCACACGCGCAAGACCTGTCATGTTTTCAGAACCGATAGGGTTCCGTTTGTGAGGCATTGCTGAAGATCCCTTTTGACCTTTAGCAAAGAACTCTTCCACTTCACGTTGTTCAGATTTTTGAAGGCCACGGATTTCAGTCGCCATACGCTCGATAGACGTTGCGATGCTAGCGAGAACTGCAAAGTACTCAGCGTGAAGGTCACGAGGAAGGACCTGTGTAGAGATTTCTTGAGCACGGATACCCAATTTGTCGCAGACGTATTTTTCAACAAATGGTGGGATGTTGGCAAAGTTACCAACCGCACCAGAAATCTTACCAGCTTCCACTCCAGCAGCCGCATGCTCGAAACGCTCGATGTTCCGTTTCATTTCGCTGTACCAAGTAGCCAATTTAAGACCAAAAGTTGTCGGCTCAGCGTGCACCCCGTGGGTACGACCCATCATGATGGTGAACTTGTGTTCTTTCGCCTTGTCAGCGATGATGTTGGTGAAATTTTCAAGGTCACGACGGATGATGTCGTTGGCTTGTTTGTAGAGGTAACCATAGGCCGTATCGACCACGTCAGTAGAAGTCAACCCATAGTGAACCCACTTACGCTCTTCACCAAGCGTTTCAGAAACCGCACGTGTAAAGGCAACCACATCGTGACGCGTCTCCTGCTCGATTTCCAAAATACGGTCGATGTCAAAGTCCGCTTTTTCGCGGATCAAAGCCACATCTTCCTTAGGGATTTCTCCCAATTCAGCCCATGCCTCGTCAGCCAAGATTTCCACCTCAAGCCAAGCACGGTATTTATTTTCTTCAGTCCAAATGTTCGCCATTTCTGGGCGACTATATCTATCAATCATGTTTAATTTTCCTTTCTTTTGATGTTTCACTTATGTGGGGCGGACGTCAGCAGCTTCCTGCGGAATCTCATGACTAAATCTTGAGCCTCTAGTCTCAAGATTTCCGTCGCTTACGCTTTCCCCACGGCGTGAAACATCCGTTTAACGAACAAAAGTCGTTTTATTAAAATTCTTCTTTCCCAATCCACACTGATGGATAATGATCCAGTGTATTCAAATCCGTATCTAACGGTAGATCATAGATGGCTAAATAGTTTTCAGGATATTGTGTAACTAGCTCTTCATACTTAGCTTTCACTTTTTCATGATCACTACTAGCATACAAGACTTCGACGACTGCTCCAGTCTTATCTTTTTCAACAAATGCGTTGACGATGAGTTGAATCATAAAACCTCCTAAATCGAAATTCCCTTCATATTTGCTTCCAGAATAGGCATCTTCACACCTAACTCCTGACCAGTCTGATAAACACTTTGACAACAATAGAAGATGTCCTGTTTATCATTGTGCAAGGTCATGATTTTTCGGGTCAGCTCATTTTTCGCAAACATGACTTTCATGGCCTTGCCGGCTATCCAAGCAGGAATTTTGTATGGCAAGAGTTCGGCTTTGTAAAGCTTCAAATTCACACCACGCGCTTCTACGACTTTCAAAGCTTCTCGAATGGCTTTGATGGCTAATGATAATTCCGATGAACTATTCATCAAATTCAAAGCCAGTTCTTCTGGGTTTTCCAGATTCCCTGAACGTGCTGCTGTCGAAGTGACACCTGCATTAATCGCCATGTGAATCCAAATCCACTCGACCATATCATGAGGCACTTCCCACTTCAAATCTGCAGAAGTCAGTAAAGTCGTCAAATCAGCATAGTTAGAAATCTGTGCTTTTTGCTCACCTTCTAGCATTAAATGGTCAAACAAGACACCATCCAAATGGTCCTCCTGCATGTGACCTCCAGCTGTTGGAAAAGCTAAAATATAGTCATAATCTCCTGCCCACTCTTGGACCTCTTTTCGAGTATCCCAAAAATTACAGAAGAAAACAAGGGTGCCTTTGATATTATTTTTTAGCAAGGTCTCCACAGCCTCTTTGACAAGCCCATGACGCACACTCAGAAAAATAAAATCATATTCCGAATCAGCTTCTGCCACACGAACCTCATAGGTATCGTGTTTGTTCTCACCCTTGGAATGATAGCGACCATCTAGTAGATCAACCGACAATTCCTTCGGAGCAGTGCTTTTCTTACTATCTCTCAGTACGTGCTCTACTTGATGGCCTGCTTTTTGAAAGGCGTAGGCATAAGTGGTCCCGATGACTCCAAGTCCTAGAATCGCTATCTTCACTTAAAAATCAATTCCTTTCCAGCAGTAGTTGTCTGGCTTCTCTTGTCGATTTTTCACCTGCGACAAGCCTAGTCAACCTTGCAGGGGTAAGACGACGGACCTTATTGCTGGGGTCCTGTCTTACTCCCCAAACTCCTCAACCTTATCTGGTTCAATACTAAACAAAGTCACATGTCCCATTTTGCGGTTGTGCTTTGCTTCTAGTTTACCATATAAGTGGAGGTGAGCGCTTGGATTTTCTGTCACATATGTTTCAGCAGCCTCGACGTGTTGGCCGAGAACATTGAGCATAACAGCTGGTGCATGGAGGTGAATAGCAGGAAGTGGTGCTCCGAGAACGCCCAAGATATGCGTGTCAAACTGTGAAAAGTCACAGGCTTCAATTGAGTAGTGACCTGAATTATGTGGGCGAGGCGCGATTTCGTTGACGATAATGTCATCAGCTGTCGCAAACATTTCCACGCAAAGGGTTCCAGAAAGGTTGAGTTGTTCTGCAATTCGCACTGCCATGGCCTTGGCTTTTTCAGCTAGATTTTCAGAAATGCGAGCGGGCACAATGGTTTTTGAAAGAATGTTGTTGCGGTGGATATTTTCCTGAACGGGAAAGACTGTCACGTCCTTGCCGTTACCTGACACGATGACCGAAATTTCAAGGTCAAAGTTGACGAACTCTTCTAAAACGCAGTCTGCTGAATCAGCTAAAGCATAGGCCTCTTCCAAATCTGCTTCTGAACGAATGACCTTCTGACCATGGCCATCGTAGCCACCGGTCGCCGTCTTGAGGACATAGTTTTTAGACAGGTCGATATCTGCCAAGTCTTGGCTTGAGGTCACGACCTTGTAAGGTGCTACAGTGACTTGGGCCTTGTTAGAAAGAAAGTCCTTCTCAAAAATACGGTTTTGGGAGATGCGGAGTAGGTCTGTCCCTTGTGGAAGCTGACCATCCTTGATAACGGCGTCCAAACCGTCAGCATCCACATTTTCAAATTCATAAGTGAGAATATCACAACGCTCTGCCAACTGACGAAGAGCATCCACGTCGTCGTATGGGGCTACGATGATTTCTGCCACGCGAGAGGCTGGGCAATCAGCTGCTGGGTCCAACGCGATAACCTTGTGTCCCATGTAGATAGCTGAGATCGCCATCATCTGACCGAGTTGACCACCACCGATGATACCAATGGTTTTAGTTGAGCTCATTTGTAGACTCCTCTGCAATTTTTCCTTGTTCTTCAGCAAAATCCGCCAAAGCTGTCGCAATAGCCTGATCCTCTACTGAAAGGAGACGAAGGGCAAAGAGGGCCGCGTTAGTCGCACCTGCTTCACCGATCGCCATAGTTGCGACAGGCACTCCACCTGGCATCTGAACGATGGAATAAAGTGAATCCACACCGCTAAGGGCACGAGACTTGACGGGTACCCCGATGACTGGAAGGGTCGTTTTAGCAGCAACCATCCCTGGCAAATGGGCTGCACCACCAGCACCCGCGATGATGACCTTAATACCACGGCTACGTGCTTCTTCCGCATGTTTGAACATGAGGTCAGGCGTCCGATGGGCGGAAACAACTTTCTTTTCGTAAGCGACACCGAAGCGGTCGAAGACTTCGGCGGTTTTTTGCATGGTTGCCCAGTCAGATTTTGAGCCCATGATAATGGAAATAATTGGTTTAGTCATAATTTTTCCTTTTTTCTTCTTTTTGATAATGGTCTTTGGTGGTGGGGACGGAAGCAAACCTTCGGTTTCATTCCTAAACATTGAGCCTAAGGTATCAATGTTTCCCCCGACCAGAACAGATGCTGTTCTGGTCTTTTCACCACGGCGACCATTATCGGGTTTAGCGACTTCATCGCGCTATTCTTGTACTTCTACTTTATCGCCTTGCTACCGATATCCGTACGATAGAAGAGGCCTTCTGTGTTTTGTTTGTTGAGTTCGTTGTAGATAATGTTTTGGCCGTCTTTGACGGTGTCTGCTGTAGTAACCAGCATGTAGACGCGTCCGCCGTTCGAGAGGAGGTCTTGGTCATTTTCAGCGAATTTAGCACCAGCATAGTAAGTGATGATATCACCTTCTGTCTTGGATGGAAGCTTGACACCTTTCTCATAAGCGAGTGGGTAGCCGTTTGAAGCTACAACCACGCCCAGTGTCACCCCCTTGTCCGTCCAAGTGATGGCTGGCTCTTTGCCATCCAAAATGTCAGTGATATTTTGTGCGAAGTCAGATGTCAAACGAGGCAAGATAATTTGCGTTTCAGGATCTCCGAAGCGAGAGTTGAACTCGATAACTTTCGGTCCATCAGCTGTCAAGATAAGACCCGCGTAAAGGACACCAGTGTAAGGACGCCCTTCTTTAATCATGCCTTCAAGAACTGGCTTGACAATGGTGTCAACCGCTGTGTCAACCACGCTCTGTGGCAAGTGAGGAACTGGCGCATAGGCACCCATCCCACCAGTGTTAGGACCCTTGTCGCCATCGTAGGCACGTTTGTGGTCCTGAGCTGTTGGCATGATGTAGAACTTGTCCCCATTGACAAAGGCAAAGAGAGAAAACTCTTCCCCGTCAAGGAATTCCTCGATGACCACACGCGCACCTGAATCACCGAATTTATTATCCAAAAGCATCTCGTGAGCGGCTCCGACGGCTTGCTCAACCGTTTCAGCAACGACGACACCTTTCCCAAGGGCCAAGCCGTCTGCCTTGACGACGATTGGAGCACCTTTTTCTTCGATGTAGGCCTTGGCTTCTTCGAAATCTGAAAATGTGCCGTAGGCTGCTGTCGGAACGTCGTATTTGACCATGATTTCCTTAGCAAAATCCTTAGACCACTCCAGCTCAGCCGCAGCCTTGGTCGGACCAAATGCCTTGAGTCCAGCTGCATTGAAGTCATCCACGATTCCAGCCGCAAGGGCATCATCTGGACCGATAAAGGTCCAAGCAATCTCATTGACTTTTGCGAAGTCAATCAGCTTAGAATGTTCGGAAATTCCGATATTGATCAAATCCAGACCATCTAATCGCATCCCGTCATTACCAGGAGCCACAAAAACCTGCTCAACGTCTTTAGACTCCAACAATTTCTTGGCAATCGCATGCTCACGACCGCCAGATCCAACAACCAAAAGTTTCATCTCGAACCTCTTTTGCGAATTATTTTATTAAATTATATCATAATCGTTCGTTTTATTCTAATATTTCAAGGAATATCCGATGATTTTCATTAGAAAACAAACTTTTTTCATTATTTTTTAAATTTCTGCTCCTTTTTACGAATATTATAATTGAGACCTCTAATATTTTTTAAAAAAGGAGTTTTATGCAGAGAATAAAGAAACTACTCTTGGCAGCTTGTCTTTTCTGGGCAGGAGCTTCACAAGTTGCAAGAGCAGACCAAAACGTCAATTATATCTACAAGGAAAAAGGACAATTAGTTGTCCACCTCGGGACCATTCCAGATCGCTTCCAAAGCGTTAGCGTCCCCATTTGGTCCGAGCAAAATGGCCAGGACGACCTCATTTGGTATCCTGTCCAACGAGGAGAAAATGGGTTTGATTTGCAAGTACCTCTGACTAATCATTTGGATCAAGCAGGACTTTATCACATCCATGTCTACGGGATCCATTCTAACGGAAATATTGAAGGACTGTTTCCTCTACAGACAATCATTGAAGAAAAAGATCTGACTTCTTCCCAACCCAAGATTACAGTCCGACCTAGCACTGCACAGCTATTTGAGATCCAACTCCAGCTTTTTGAAGATGTGGAGGAGGTCTTCTTTCCCATCTGGTCTGAACAAGATGGCCAAGACGACTTGATCTGGTATCCCGCAAAAAGAACGGCACCTGGTCGCTACCAATTATCCTTCAATGCCGAGAAACATACAGGGAAAGGAACCTTTCATCTCCACGTCTACCAAAAAGACAAGGGGCACTTAAAAGGCCTGCTTGCCACTGAATTTCAGGTCGAGCGGGTCAAACCTGCTCCACTGGTCACTCAACCGGATAATTACTATCCCGTCGGCGAATGTACCTGGGCGGCAAAAGAGCTAGCTCCTTGGTCACAAAACTGGTGGGGAAACGGTGGCATGTGGGCAGCTAGTGCACGCGCTGCGGGCTTCCGGACAGGAAATACCCCAGAGGTCGGTGCTATCGCCTGTTGGGATAATGGAGGCTATGGCCACGTTGCAGTCGTGACGGAGGTCGAACATGATCAAAAAATCCAAGTAAAAGAAGCTAATTACAATGGAAATCGGACCATCAACAATTTCCGTGGCTGGTTTGACCCCACGAATGTTGTCTGGGGAACAGTCAGCTATATCTATCCAAATTAAGGAATTCCTAACCAGAACAAAAGGCGCTCATCAATCGATGAGTGCCTTTTTAGATTAATGTCTGAAGTGACGAACACCTGTAAAGATCATGGTCAAACCATATTTATCAGCCGCTTCGATTGACTCTTGGTCACGGACTGATCCACCCGGTTGGATGATAGCCTTAATTCCTGCCTTAGCGATTTCTTCTACGTTATCCGCAAATGGGAAGAAGGCATCTGAAGCAAGGACAGCACCGTCAAGGCGGTCTTTAGCTTGGTCAATAGCGATGCGGACAGATGCCACACGGTTGGTTTGACCAGGGCCAACACCAAGTGTCATGTGGTCGTTGGTCACGATGATCCCATTTGATTTGACGTACTTGATAGCCTTCCAAGCAAACTCAAGAGCTGTCGCTTCTGTCTCCGTTGGCTGGCGTTTGGTTACCACTTGCCAGCCAGCTGGACTTTCTTTGACCACGTCTTGGTTTTGAACGAGAAGGCCACCAACAACACCAGTGTATTCTGCCTCCACTTCGCTCGCATCTTGAGCGTCAAACGGCAAGGCAAGGATCCGCAAGTTTTTCTTTTTGTTGGTCAAAATGGCTAGCGCTTCATCTGTATAGCTTGGTGCGATGATGATTTCAAGGAAGACACCATGCATCTTCTCGGCTGTCGCAGCATCCACCTCACGGTTGAGAACAACAATCCCACCAAAGATAGAAACCGGGTCAGACTGATAAGCGTAGTCCCATGCGGTCTCGATGTCGTCAGCTTGACCAATCCCACATGGGTTCATATGTTTGAGAGCCACAACTGTTGGACGGTCTTTGAAATCGCGGATGATACGAATCGCAGCATCCGCATCGCGGATATTGTTGAAGGACAATTCTTTCCCGTTGAGCTGTTTAGCGGATGCAATCGAGTAGTCTGTCGGCAAAGCTTTTTGGTAGAAATCAGCGTCTTGTTGAGGGTTTTCACCGTAACGCATGGCTTGTTTGAGATCATAGGTCAGAGTGAGTTTTTCAGGTTTTGTTTCACCCACTTGAGCTGTGAAGTATTCTGCAATCAAGGCATCATAAGCTGCAGTGTGACGGAAAACCTTGGCTGCCAACCGTTGACGAGTTTCGTAAGTAGTTTCGCCCTTGGCTGCCAATTCTTCCAAAACTACAGCATAGTCAGCAGGGTCTACCACAACTGTAACGCTAGCATGGTTCTTCGCTGCAGAACGAAGCATAGATGGCCCACCGATATCGATGTTTTCAACCGCGTCCGCGTAAGTCACGTCTGGTTTGAGGATAGTCTCCTTGAATGGGTAAAGGTTTACCACCACAAGGTCAATCAATTCGATATTATTGTCCTTAGCTGCTTGAAGGTGGCCATCGAGGTCACGACGAGCGAGAAGACCCCCGTGAATATTTGGATGCAGGGTCTTCACACGACCGTCCATCATTTCTGGGAAACCCGTCACATCATCGATGGCAATGGTCTCTACCCCAGCATTATCAAGGGCAACCTTGGTCCCACCTGTTGAGATGATATCCCAACCGAGTTTTTTGAGTTCTTGGGCAAATTCAACAATGCCCGCTTTATCTGAGACACTAATTAGTGCGCGTTTAGTCATTTTCTCTCTTTTCCTTTTTAAAAAAGTTCTTTCTCTACTACAGTCAAAAATTTTCTTTCAGCTCTAGCACTTCCTTATTTTCGTGCAACTCCCAAACATTCCAGCACCTCCGGATACAATTTGTACTCTGTTTCGTGGATGCGTGTTTCGAAAGTGTCAAGGGTATCCCCTTCAAGGCGAGGCACACGGACTTGTTTGATGACCTTACCGGTATCCACGCCCGAGTCCACCCAATGAATGGTCACGCCAGACTGGTCAACACCTGCATTCCAAGCATCCTCAATGCCATGAGCTCCTGGAAATTCTGGAAGGTAAGCCGGGTGAATATTGATGATACGGCCTTCATAAGCTGCTAGCAAGGTTGGACCGACGATTTTCATATAACCCGCCAAACAGACTAGGTCAATCTGGTGCTCATCCAGAAGCTCGACGATGGCTCCTTCGTAGTCTGCCTTGCTCTCAAACTCCTTGAGTTCGAAGGCATAGGAAGGAACTCCAAGCTTTTCTGCACGCTTAAGTACATAGGCATCCCGGTGATCTGAAAAGACAAATTCTACTGGGAATTGTTCCGCAATCACCTGGAAGTTTGAGCCGTTGCCAGAGGCAAAAACAGCAATTTTTTTAGCCATTATTTAATCACCACACTAGCATCTGTCTTCTTCACAATTCGACCAATTTCATACACAGGCTCGTCAAGAAGCTCTTTGACACGTTCCACATTTTCTGGCTTCACCGCAAGCATGAGACCAATCCCCATGTTGAAGATTTCAAACATTTCTTCATGTTTGATTTCACCATATTTTTCAAGGGCTTTGAAAATCGGAAGAACTGGGACCTTGCTTTCGTCAATTTCAGTAGCCAAGTCATCCGCAAACATCCGTGGGACATTTTCGATGAAACCACCACCTGTGATGTGGGCAATCCCATTGACCAATTCTTCTTTGATGAGTGGCAAAACAGCTTTGACGTAGATACGAGTTGGCTCCAAAAGAACGTCTTTGAGTTTCTTACCTTCCAGTTCTGGGAGGACTTCTTCACCTGTATAATCCGCAAAGACACGACGAACAAGTGAGTAACCATTTGAATGGATACCGCTTGAGGCAAGGCCAAGAAGGACATCACCTGCTGCTACTTTTGAACCGTCGATGATTTGAGATTTTTCTGCAATACCGACCGCAAACCCAGCCAAGTCATAGTCATCTTCGCCGTACATACCAGGCATTTCGGCTGTTTCACCACCGATAAGGGCCGCACCAGCTTGCACACAGCCTTCAGCAACACCAGCAACGACTTGTTCCAATTTAGCGGGTTCATTCTTCCCAGTCGCTACGTAATCTAGAAAGTAGAGGGGCTCCGCACCTGCAGCGATGATGTCGTTGACACACATGGCTACACAGTCTTGACCGATGGTATCGTGCTTGTCGTACTTGATAGCCAGCATGAGTTTCGTACCGACACCGTCCGTCCCTGAGATCAAAACAGGTTCTTTGACACCTGTTTTTGAAAGGTCAAACATGCCACCAAAACCACCTAGAGCTCCCATGACACCCGCACGTTCCGTACGTGCTACGTGTTTTTTGATCCGTTCAACAACTTCATAACCCGCTTCAACATCTACACCAGACTGGGCATAAGCATTTTTATTTGTCATTTGTTTCTTCCTTTTTCTGTTCCTAGATCCTACTGTGAATGGTCAGATTCACTTGCAAAAATTCCTAATAGAAAGAAGTCTGCTCATTCAAGCTTTCCAAATAGCGTTCTTCGTAGTCATACAAAGGAGTTGGGTATTTTCCATCAAAGTAGGCTACACATAGGCCACCGTTTGGTGCATCGGTATCAATGCCAATAGAATCAATCAAGCCATCAATGGACAAGTAGGTCAAGCTATCCGCACCGATAATCTCACAGGTTTCCTCTACTGTATGGTTGGCTGCGATCAGCTCCTCGCGGCTCTGAATATCAATTCCGTAGAAACATGGATAAGCCAGAGCTGGACTGGCAATTGCCACATGGACTTCAGTAGCCCCTGCTTCTTTCAACAATTTCACAATCCGACGAGAGGTCGTTCCACGTACAATAGAATCATCAATCATGACAACCCGTTTGCCTTTCACGACCCCAGATACGGCAGAGAGCTTCATCCGCACTCCTTGTTCCCGCAATTCCTGAGTCGGTTGGATAAAGGTCCGTTGGACATACTGATTCTTGATCAAGCCCATTTCATTTGGCAGACCGGATTCTTCCGCAAAGCCCATGGCCGCACTGAGAGAGGAGTTGGGAACCCCCACTACAATATCTGCTTGGTTCTTAAATTCTCGTGCTAACTGAGCGCCCATCCGCTTGCGAGCCGTATGGACGTTGACTCCTTGGATATTGGAATCAGGACGAGCAAAATAGATATACTCCATAGAACAAATCGCTAGTTGAGTATCATCCGTATAGCGATCATAGGTAATACCATTTTCATCGAAAATCACGAGCTCACCAGGATGCACATCTCGAATCCATTCTGCCCCAATCACCTCAAAGGCACAGGTTTCAGAAGAAACAACCAAGGCACCATTGGCCATTTTCCCAATGGAAAGAGGACGGAAGCCATTTGGGTCCAACGCCGCGATCAGCTTATCTTCAAACAGCATCAGATAAGCAAACCCACCTTTGACCGTATTGAGTGCTTCCTTGATTTTCCCCATAAAGGAAGGGTTGTGGCTCCGACGGATCAAGTGGGCCAGAATTTCTGAGTCAGAGGTCGAGCTAAAGATGGCTCCATTTTTTTCTAATTCCGATTTGAGCGATTGGGCATTGGTCAAATTCCCATTATGGGCCAGACCAAACTGCGTATCGTGAAAGCGGAAGAGGAAGGGTTGGATGTTATCCACAGACGCTTCCCCCGCTGTCGCATAGCGAACATGTCCAATAGCAGAAGATCCTGTCAATTTTTCAAGATTTAAAGGATTCCGAAAGACTTCTGAAAGCAGACCTGTATCCCGATGGCGTCTCAAGGTCCCTTGGTCATTGGCCAAGATGCCTGCCCCTTCTTGTCCCCGGTGTTGGAGACTGTGAAGGCCAAAATAGGTGAGTTTTGCTGCGTCTGGATGTCCCCAAATCCCAAAGACTCCACACTCTTCATTAAGAGATTTTACTTCGTATGTCATGTTGTATACCTTTTATTTTCCAGTAAAGTATTGAACTGCTGATGCAAAGAGATGTTGATCTTTATTTCCTGGAATATTTTGGAAGAGACCGTTTTCGAAACGTTCTGAGTGGCCCATCTTCCCAATGATTTGACCGTTCTTGCTAGTAATCCCTTCGATCGCATGGACAGAACCATTTGGATTGTATTTAGAATCCATGCTTGGCTTACCTTCGAAGTCAACATATTGGCTAAAGATTTGACCATTGTCACGAAGCTCTGCAAATTCCTCAGCTGTCACGACAAACTTCCCTTCACCGTGTGATACTGGGATGGCATGGATGTCACCAACTTCCACTCCAGCAAGCCATGGTGAGTTGGTATTGGCAATCCGTGTTTCCACCATCTTGGCCACGTGTTGGTTGGCATCGTTGTAGAAGAGGGTTGGACTAGTGCTACTTGCATCTTCAAAGTTACCATATGGAAGGAGACCTGATTTGACAAGAGCTTGGAATCCATTACAGATACCGATGATCAAGCCACCACCTTCAATAAAGCTGTCGATAGCCACACGCACTTTTTCATTGAGCAAGATGTTGACGATAAATTTAGCAGATCCATCTGGTTCATCCGCTGCTGAGAAGCCACCTGCAAAGAAGATAATGTTGGCTTTATCGATGTTGTCAACCATGGTGTCAACCGACTTGACAATCTCTTCTTCATTCAGTGTGACAAATGGTACCAAGTTGACTGTTGCACCTTCTTTTTCAAAGGCCTTAGCGGAATCATACTCAGAGTTGGTTCCTGGGAATACTGGGATGTAAACCACTGGTGTATCAACTGTTTCTTTAGCTTTAATCACCGCATCTGATGCCACAGCAGGTACTTCTTCCAATTCAGTAGCCTGTTCAAACTCAGTAGGGTAAACTTCTTCCAATTTACCTTGGAAGGCACTGTCAATTTTGTGTCCATTAAGCGTTACACCATTGACAAGTAGTGTAAAGTCTGCAACTGTTTGTCCGATCTTGGCAACACCTGCAATTTCTTCAGGTGAAGTGAAGATGAATCCACCTAATTGTGCTGTCAAGCTAGTGTCAAGAGCAGCTAATTGAACAGTTGCACCGATATGGTTCCCAAAACTTGCAAGAGCAAGAGCTTCAAGGACACCACCGTATTTCACAGCTGATGCGGCTGTCACTTTGTGTTTAGCTTGGATAGCTTCAAATTGAGCAAAGTTAGACTTGATAAGATCAAAATCAATCTCTTGGGCCAAAGCTTGACCTGGAATGTAGTAAATATTTTCACCAGCAGCCTTAAATTCTGGAGAAAGGACCTTACGGCTGTCTGCTGTTGTCACCCCAAAAGCAACCAAGGTTGGCGGTACAGTCAATTCTTCAAAGGTACCAGACATAGAGTCCTTCCCGCCGATAGATGGCAAACCAAGTTGAATCTGAGCTTCGATGGATCCAAGGAGAGCAGCTACTGGTTGACCAAAACGCTCTGCTTGTTTATCCATACGCTCGAAGTATTCTTGATAAGAGAAACGAGCCTTAGACCAGTTTGCACCAGCAGCAACCAAACGAGCAGTTGCTTCGATGACCGCATAAGCAGCGCCATGATATGGAGACCATTCTGCTACATAAGGGTTGAATCCTTGCGCCATAACAGAAGCAGTTGTTGTCACGCCATGTTGGACTGGCAATTTCTGTACAGAAGCTTCCGTTGGTGTAATTTGGTAGCGACCACCAAGTGGGTGATTGACTGTTGAACGACCAACTGAGCTATCAAAGATGGTTTGTAATCCTTTTTGACTGGCATGGTTCAGGTCAGCCAAGACTTCAAGAGTATCAGTTTCAAGGGTTTCAGCAGATGTTTGACGTTCTTCTGGAAGCTTGACATCCTTGTCAACCACCTTAGCATCTACAACCACACGTACACCGTTTGTATCAAGGAAACGACGTTCCAAATCAACGATTGTTACACCATTCCAGTGCATGACAAGGTTTGGTTTTTCAGTCACTGTCGCAACGACAACAGCATCAATATTTTCTTTTTTACATGCTGCAATGAAGGCATCCACATCTTCTGGACGAACCACTACAGCCATCCGTTCTTGAGATTCAGAAATGGCAATTTCTGTACCGTTCAAACCTTGGTATTTCAATGGCACTTTGTCTAGATCAATTTCAAGACCATCTGCCAATTCACCGATAGCCACACAGACACCACCAGCACCAAAGTCATTTGATTTCTTGATCAGACGGGTCACTTCCCCATTACGGAAAAGACGTTGAATCTTACGTTCTTCGATGGCATTCCCTTTTTGAACCTCAGCACCAGCTGTTTCAACAGATTCAACCGTTTGAACTTTAGAAGAACCTGTCGCACCACCGACACCGTCACGTCCAGTCTTCCCACCGAGCAAGATAATCACATCACCTGCTTCAGGTTTTTCACGGACAACATTTTCTTTAGGAGCCGCACCGACAACTGCACCTAGCTCCATACGCTTAGCAACGAAACCTGGGTGGAAGTATTCACGAACATAAGTTGTCGCCAAACCAATTTGGTTACCGTATGAAGAATAACCATGAGCCGCTGTCTTAGAGATCACTTGTTGTGGCAATTTACCAGCACGAGTTGCTGAAATTGGAGCTGTAATATCACCAGCACCTGAGATACGCATGGCTTGGTAAACGTATGAACGACCTGACAATGGGTCACGAATGGCACCACCGATACAAGTAGCCGCTCCACCAAATGGTTCAATTTCCGTTGGGTGGTTGTGGGTTTCATTTTTGAACATGAGAAGCCATGGTTCTTTGACACCATTGACATCCACTTCAATTTCAACTGAGCAGGCATTGATTTCATCAGACACTTCCATGTCATCCAAACGACCATTAGCACGCTCATAACGGCCAAAAATAGTCGCCATATCCATCAAGGTTTGAGGTTTTTCTGTACGTCCCAACTCATCACGCATGGCAATATACTTGTCATAAGTCGCTTGCAATTGTTTTTCAAATTTAGAAGCCGAGAAGTCGATATTTTTCAACTCAGTTTCGAAAGTCGTGTGACGACAGTGGTCAGACCAGTAAGTATCCAAAACTTTGAGCTCAGTCTCAGTTGGTACCCGTCCAATAGACTTGAAGTAATCTTGGATGAAGAGAAGGTCATCCACTTCCATGGCCAATCCTTGCTCAGCTTTATACTGTACAAAATCTTCTGCCGTATATGTTTCAAAGAAATCCAAGCTTGGAATGGTCTTGTCAGACTCAGAGAAATCCTGTTTAGCAATACCAACAGTAATATCTTTAAAACGAGAATCCACTGGATTCAAGAGGTAGTTTTTGACAGCTTCCAACTCATTCGCATCAATATCCTTGTTAACTAAATATAATTGCGCTGTGTTCACCGTTACATCATTTGAACTACCCAACAACAGCAAAGCTTCTTGTGAAGATGCCGCCCGTTGGTCAAATTGACCAGGCAAGCTTTCAATGGCAAAGAAAGCATGCTTCTCAAGATCAGCCTGAACCGCAGCTTCATCCAAAACAGTATCAGTCACTTGCTCAGAGAAGATGTGTTTTTCCGCACGCGCAAACAAGTCCTCTGCCAAACCAAAGACATCATAAACCTGAACAATCCGAAGATCCTTCAACGTTTTCAACTGAAGATTATGCTGTAATTCTTTTACTAAAGAGTCCGATTTCACACGAAAATCAGCTTTTTTCTCAACGAAAATACGTTTATCCATTTTATTTCCTTTATTTCTATTCAAACATGCTCTTGAAGACGAAGGTTTTCCGTTTCAAAAAGATTACTTCAAGCCCTGCAATTTCTCTAACACAACCTTGTACACATCTGTCAGACTGCCCAAGTCTCTACGGAAAACATCCTTGTCCATATGGTGCCCTTCCGCATCCCAAAGGCGGCAGTTATCTGGTGAGAATTCATCAGCCAAGATGATCTTGCCATCCTTATCAAAACCAAATTCCAATTTGAAGTCAATCAAGCGAAGACCAATTTGTGCAAACCAATCTTTCAGCAATTCATTGATGCGACGCGTTTCTTCCTTGATATAGGCAATTTGTTCATTATTGGCAATATCCAAGAACTTCACATGCTCATCATTGATAAATGGATCATCCAACTCATCATTCTTGTAGTAAAATTCAACGATTGGAGTCTCCAAGTCCAAACCTTCTTCAACGCCAAACCGTTTAGAAAAGGAACCCGCAGTCACATTACGTAGAACAACCTCCAAAGGAATGATGGTAACCTTCTTGTTCAATTGTTCGGTATCAGAAATACGTTCGATAAAGTGCGTCTCTACACCCGCAGCATTCAATTTTTCAAAAATAAGAGACGAAATCTGATTGTTGAGCACACCTTTCCCCTCAATGGTCTCTTTGCGAGCTCCATTCAGCATGGTGGCCTGGTCCTTATAAACGGACTTAATCACATGTTCGTCTTCTGTACTATAAATATCTTTTGCTTTCCCCGTATAAATTAATTGATCGGACATCTTCTTGTTCGCCTTTCATCTTTTATCCCTTTCAGTGTATCACAGAGAGGTTGTTTTTTCAAGTTAAATCCGTATCTTGTTCGCTTGTAACACAAAAATAATAAGAGATTGAATCAAAAAGATTCAACCTCTTATTTTTAGATGCTTATTTGTTCGTAAAATCCGAACTTTATTTGCTTGTTTTCTTCAAAACGTAGTCTACCATATCTCCAACAGTTGCCATGGCATCAATATCCTTGTCTGGAATATTAATTTGATAGGCTTCTTCCAAATAAATAATGTATTCCATGAGATCAACGGAATCCACTTCCAAGTCTTTTCGTAAATCCAAATCCAAAGAGACCTCATAGTCAGATCCCTTATTATCTTGAATCAACCCTTCAACTAGTTTAAAAATTTCTTGATGACGACTCATTTCTCTTCCTCCAATTCTGATAATTCAACCACAGATTTACGAATAACATCTGTTTCCAACATGGTCCGGATCTGGCGGATCGTGCTATAGACTGCCTTGGCATCACTAGAACCATGGGTTTTCACGACAGGGGCTTGCAAGCCAAACAAGACCGCACCTCCAACATCTGAATAATCCAAGGTCTTTTTCAAACCTCGTAGATCATTCTTCAAGAGGAAAGCTCCAATCTTAGCTTTCAACCCACCACCACTAAGGACCGTTTTCAACTGTTTAAAGAGGCCCAGAGCAGTTCCTTCCATAGTCTTAAGGACAGCATTTCCTGTAAATCCATCTGTGACAATGACGTCAGCAACTCCATCCATCAAGTCACGCGCTTCCACATTTCCTACAAAATTAAGAGAAGGATCTGCTGCTAATAGTTGATAGGTCTCCTTGCGTAGGGGATCCCCCTTGCTTTCCTCTGTTCCGTTATTTAAGAGACCGATACGAGGCCGCTTAATGCCACGGACATTCTCTGCATAATAGGCTCCCATAATCGCATATTGGTGCAAGTGTGTTGGCGTATTTTCAGCATTTGCCCCCAGATCCAACATATCATAGCCCTTCCCATCAAGGGTAGGAAGAGTCGACATCAAACCTGGACGATCGATGACCTTGATCCGACCGACGATGAAGTAACCAGAAGCCAAAAGTGCTCCTGTATTTCCTGCAGAAAGCATGGCATCCGCTTCCCCGTTCTTAACTGCATGCGCTGCCAAGACCATGCTGGCTTGTTTTTTTCGACGAATAGCACGAGTTGGCTCATCATCTGAGTTGATTTTCTCATCCGTATGGACGATGGATACCCGCTCAGTTGCTGTCAGGTATTGCTTAATTTTAGCCTCATCTCCGTACAAAATGACTTCAATATCCTTGAATTCTTGTATGGCTTGATTGACCCCTTCTACTAGGGCCTGTGGAGCATGATCTCCACCCATTGCATCAACTGCAATTTTTTTCATTTCTTACCTCCAGACTGATCTTTTAAGATCTCTCCCCAGCTTCCCAGGGAATCAATAAATTTCTTAGCTTTTAGATGAATGCCGACATATTCATCATAGAGTTGGTCTAGACACTTTCTCAACTCTTTCTTCATCGCATCATGGATGGAAATCGTCTCTAACTCACTAAATTTCACAGCTTGAAAACGATCCAACAAATAGAGGGCATTTGGATCCCAGTGGGCTCGTCTTTCGTCACGATCATAATGATCTGGGCAAAGGACACCACCTAATCGGAATGAAAAATCAAAAGGCAGCCCCACTCGATGACAGACACAACACTCATGGACGTTTAAGGCGACACCAAATCGGGATAAAATTTGCATTTCAAAAATATTGGTCAAGATTTCATAATCCAAGCCCCGATCCACCAATTGCAAGGTCTGCTCTAAAAAAGCAAATAAAGCTGGATCAGGTTGACGATCCTGTATACTAGCATCTGCCAAGGCCAGTATATAGGTTGCGTAGGAAAGACGAAAAAGATCTTGATTAATCACTTGGAAACTTTGAACCTCATGAATATCTTCGATGTAGCTGAGTCCATCATCATTGATTTTCAGATACATATCCGCTAAAGTCAAAGGTTGGATCATAGAATTCAACCGAGAACGATTGGCATGTTTCACGAAAAACATGAGCTTGCCAGCTTGCTCCGTAAAGATTTTAACCAGCTTATCGTCCTCTCGATAATCCCGATGATAGAGGACAATGCCGCGACTCTCAATGCTCTCCAGCATGTTCTTTCATAAACTCCTTCAACCGACTCATCGCTTCTTGGATCACTTCCATACTTGCTGCATAAGACAAGCGCACATAGCCTTCTCCATATGGGCCAAAAGCCATTCCTGGGATAAAGGCAACAGCCTTTTCTTGGGCTAGGAGCTTCAAAAAATCGAAGGAATTTTGAAGATATCCTTGTGGGATCTTAGCAAAGATATAGAAGGCTCCATCTGGACGGATGATATCAAAGCCCATGGCAGACATTTCTTTGATGATATAATCTCGACGCTCTATGTATTCCCGTTTCATCGGCTCTGCGTCATCTTTTCCAACTGTTAAGGCTTCAATAGCTGCATACTGGTTCATGGTTCCCGCTGCAGTCACCAAGTACTGATGGCTCTTGATTAATTGAGCTGTCAACGGAGCCGGCGCAAAGATAAAACCAAGTCTCCAGCCTGTCATAGCATGAGACTTAGATAAGCCATTGATAATAATGGCTTGGTCCCGTAGGTAGGATCCCAAGGAAACGTGAGGCTGACCTGTGTAGGTTAATTCTGAATAAACCTCATCACAAACGACAAAAACTTCATATTTCTTCAAGACACTAGCCAACTCCTGCATCTGCTCCTTAGAGTAGGTGACACCTGTCGGATTAGCTGGGTAGTTGAGAATAACCGCCTTGACGCGATCCCCTTGCTCTTCTAAGGCCTTTTCTAAAGCCTCTGAGCTAAGGACAAAGCGATTATCAGTGGTATCAATTTCGACGACACTAGCCCCCATCAGTTTAATAATGGGTTCGTAACCAGGATAAGCAGGTGCTGGTAATAATACCACATCTCCAGGTTCCAGTATAGCGGTCAAGGTCGCAGAAAGGGCCTCTGTTGCCCCAATGGTAACCAAAATTTCATCCTCTGGTCGATATTGTAGGTTATATTTCTCAGCGACAAACTGACTGGCAGCTTCTCGTAGAGCTAATAAGCCACTCATACCTGTATAATGACTCTGGTTGGCATCAATAGCTGCTTTTGCCGCTTCTTTTACATGATCTGGTGTCGTAAAATCTGGCTCGCCCAAGGTTAATCGTAAGACACCTGGAATAGAAGAAATGGCTTGGTCAAACTGACGAATCAGAGAAATCTCGATTCGATTCAAATTTTGATTAAACCGTTTTGTTAAATCCATAGCCACCTCCAAAAAAAAGTTCTATCACCATTATACTATAAATAGAAAGCCATCGCAAAAAAGGGGCTAGTCCCAACTAAAATGATACAATAATGACCTTTCTCATCAAAATCAAAAAAAAGGACTTAGCACATGCTAAATCCTCTCATTGAATAAATTTTACCAAATCTTTTTTATTCTTGACCACGTGTTGCCACATAATTCAACTGGTCACCATGTTTCGCCAAGAAATCTTTCATTTCTGAATCCGGAATTTGACGAAGATAGAGATTGGAACGGATCGTTTCATCTTCTTCACGACAAGTAGACAATACTAAGTACTTATCAGAAGCTTTGATTTGAATAGTTGGATTCTTTGTCCGCGATCCTTCATAGTTATGCTTCAATTGGGTAGTGAAATCTTCATCATCCTTAAAGCTTGTACGGTAGAAAGCAGTCGTTTCAGGAACAATGACCAAGCACATTGCTTCATAATAATACTTACGCTCAGGTGTTTCAATAACTACATAAGGATGTTGATCAAAGTACTCTTGGTTATCATAGAAGTTAACATCGTTAAACATCCGATGATCTGCAACCTTGCTCCCACGAGCATGACCGAATAACCAAGTCAACCGATCGCTAAAATCTTTTTTGTTATCCGTATCCATGAAGACCGTACCTAAATACGGTTGGTAGCCACCTTCAAAAGTTTTATCCAAGTAAGTAGCATTATCTCCTGTTTGAACTACTGGCTCATCTAACTCCGTACCAGGAGCATAAACATAAGCAATCGTCTCTGGATTGACTGCAGTAAATTGAGCAAAACGATTTGCTAAGTAATCTTTCTCCTCTTGACTAGGGGTATATTTTACCTCTTGTTTAGAACTAGTCGAACCACTTGTAGATTTCGCAGTTTCCTGATGTGTCGACGTGGATTTTTGTTTACCAAATGGATTGAAGAAAATAAACCCAAGAACAAGTGCTACAACGGCTACTAAGGCAAAGAGAATTCCCAATCCTTTTCCTTTTGAAGTCGTCTGTTTCTCTGCTCGTTTCATAAATTAGAACTCTCCTAAGTATTCAATTTTTTCTAAAAAATACACTGAGCCCAAGGACCCAGTGTATTTTTATGAGCTAATTAATAATTTAATTATTTAACTGCGCTTGTTTTTGGAAGAGTTTTTTGTCCTGCTGCTGCTGGAGCTTTTCCTTCTTCTTTTTTAGCTTCTTTTTTAGCATCTTTAGCTGAACCTTCAACTACGAATTCACCTGGTTTACCTGGTACAGGTACAAGTTTTTCGCCATTTTCGTTGAATTTAGCTTCAGTTGATTCAGCATCAACGTTGTCAAGACCTTTTTTAGCTTCTGGAGTAAGACCACTTTCACTGTTTGTGAAGAATTCAGGACCAGTCACTTCTGTTTTGTTATCAAGGCTTCCTGTGTGAACATGACCGTCGTTAGCGAAAACTGGTGCTGCTGCTGCAAATACTGCAAGTGCTGCTACTGATGATAATAAAACTTTTTTCATTGTTTTATCTCCTTTTTTCATTTTAAAAATATTTCGTTACTTCGTAACTAGTTTAAGTATACTACTATATCATATATCTGTCAACAAATTTTTTAGCTAATTTTAAAATTTTTTTAATTTTTTTTAGGAAACAAACTATTTGATTTTCTAAGGCATTTTCCTTACTCTATTTGACTACACCACTCTTTGGCAAGGTCTTTTTGGGTAGACGAGGATCCAATCTATCCTCATTTTTTTGTGCTTCCTTCAGCAACTCCTCCCTCTGATTATTGATCTTACTTTCTTTTTTTAACCAGTTGAAAAACATATCTTTCCTTTCTTAAAAAAGAGGCTTTTTATAACCTCTTCTTTACATTTTTAAGATTTTTTCGCATTTCCAATTTCAAATAGAGGAGACAAAGGACGTTTTTCATGGATGCGGATAATCGCTTCTGCCAAAAGTTTTGCAATGGAGATTTGTTCAATTTTATCGATTAAGCGGTCTTCAGGTAGGTAAATAGTGTCCAACACCACCAACTTCTTAATCGCTGATTTTTGAATATTGTCCATAGCTGGACCTGACAATACAGGGTGCGTACAACTTGCATAGACTTCTACAGCTCCTGCTTCAGCAAGTGCATCCGCAGCGTGGCAAATGGTTCCCGCAGTATCAATCATATCATCGATCAGGATACAAGTTTTCCCTTCGACATTCCCAATGATATTCATGACTTCACTAGTGTTCATTTTATCGACACTCCGACGTTTATCAATGATGGCAATTGGAGTTTTCAAAAATTCAGCTAGCTTACGAGCACGCGTCACACCACCGTGGTCCGGACTGACTACCACATAGTCAGAACCAACCATGCCACGACGTTCAAAATAGTCTGCAATCAATGGAGCCCCCATCAAATGATCCACTGGAATATCAAAGAACCCTTGAATCTGAGCCGCATGCAAATCAATGGTTAAAAGGCGATCCACACCAGCAATCTCTAACATATTGGCAACCAATTTGGATGTAATCGGCTCACGAGCACGAGCTTTACGGTCTTGACGAGCATAACCATAATAAGGCATCACTACATTAATGGTTTGAGCACTGGCACGTTTTAAGGCGTCTACCATGATCAAAATTTCCATTAAATTATCATTGACAGGAGAGCTCGTAGATTGAAGAATATACACCTCTTTACCACGAATAGACTCCTCAATATTGACCTGGATTTCCCCATCTGAAAATTGACGTACGG
The DNA here is from genome assembly GCF_001072745.1 of Streptococcus sp. 400_SSPC. Lineage (NCBI taxonomy): Bacteria > Bacillati > Bacillota > Bacilli > Lactobacillales > Streptococcaceae > Streptococcus > Streptococcus sp. 400_SSPC. The sequence goes on from NZ_JVIQ01000002.1 coordinate 49,449, forward strand.
TCGACTTACCAAGTGGCAATCCCATCTCCTTAGAGACACGTTCAGCCAAATCTTGGTTAGAAGATAAAGCAAACAGCATTAAATCCGAAAACGACATGATTTCCTCCACATAAATTTAACCACAATGTACAAATGTACAAATCTTCTCTTTACCCATTGTAACGCTTTTTTCATGATTTTTCAATCGATAATCCACCAAAAATTAAAATAGTAACTATAGTAAAAAACACCCACGAAAAGTGAGTGTTTTGAATTCTTAGTTTGGATAAATATAAGTAACTGATCCTTGTGCATTCACTGGGTTAAACCATCCACGGTAGTTCCCAATGCTACGGATACCTAAGTAGTTAGATTCAGATACTTGGATACTTGTAGTAGATTGAACAGCTGTAACCACTGCTACGTGTCCATATCCACCGTCATTCCAACATGCAATAGCTCCAACTTGTGGTTGGCTACCAGTACGGAATCCAGCTGCTGCGGCACTTGCAGCCCACTGTGCACCATTACCCCAGTAATCGCCAGCCCAAGGTGCCAACACTTTAACACCCCAAGTACATTCACCTACTGGATATGAACTTGCAGATGTGCTGTATGTTGGACGACTAGTTGCAGCAGGTGTAGCAACAGTTTGAGTTTGAACTACTGGTGCTGCAGCAGGAGTTGCAACAGTTGCTTGAGGTTGTGCACCTTCAGCTGCAGGTGTTTGAGTAGCAGCTTGCACTTGTGCTTGCAAGTTAGTATTAGCAGATGCTTCTACAGCCTTACGCTGTTCTTCTTGTTGAGCACGGTATGCAGCTTCTGCAGCTGCTTTCTCAGCTGCTGCTTTCTCAGCTGCTGCTTTTTCTTCAAGCAAAGCATTCTTTTCATTTTCAGCTGTTGACTTTTCAGCCGCTAAATTCAATTGAGCGACTTTCAACTCAGCTTCCTTAGTTGCTAAAGCTTGTTCATCATCATTTAATTGTTGTTGGTTCGCAATAACAGTGTTAATGGCATCGTTGTTTTCTTTTTGCTTAGCATCGATATCTTCTTTATCACGTTTTTGCTCTTCCAACATTTTGTTATTCGCACTAGCAATTTCATTCATTGCAGAAACGCGTGAAATAGCTTCAGTCAAAGAACCAGAACTTACAATAGCGTTAATGTAACTTGTAGCAGTTCCTGTTGTTTGAGCACTACGTGCTTGGTTCGCTAATGATTCTTGACGAGCAACAATGTTCTTAGAGAGCTCTTCAATCTCTGCAGAAAGTTTAGCAGACTCTTCATTCAAACGTTCATTTTCAGCTTTAAGAGTTTCTTGTTGTTTTTTGATTTCAGAAACTTGAGCTTGAATTTGATCAACTTGTGCTTGCGCACTTTGTTCTTTTGAACTCAAATCAGCAATCTTATTATCTTGTGCAGCAATTTTATCATCAGTAGAATCAGCTCCTACAGAAATAACTGTACCTACTTGTGATAAAGCAACTGTAGTAAGTAAAATAGTCGTTAATAATTTTTTCTTCATAAAATAAAAGACTCCTTCATATAAGACACTAACTAGTATAACAGAAAATGAAAGATTTTATGTTACGCCTTTGTTACAATTTTATTTCTATTGATGTATCAAAGTAACAAAAAAAGTTAGCTTTCTAGCTAACTTGATTCCGTACGGAGAATGGGGGATTCGAACCCCCGCGCCAGTTACCCGACCTAACGATTTAGCAAACCGTCCTCTTCAGCCTCTTGAGTAATTCTCCAAAATGGGCACGAGTGGACTCGAACCACCGACCTCACGCTTATCAGGCGTGCGCTCTAACCAC
>NZ_JVIQ01000011.1:0-7464 GCF_001072745.1 Streptococcus sp. 400_SSPC
TGCGGAGGTGGGACGACGAAATCGAATTCTAACGAATTACCGATTTCTGTCCCACTCTCTTCTATAAGTTCTTTCTTTTCTTAGCCTTCTTGGTCAAGGATACATCGCAATGATAAATTTCTTCTGTTAGGAGGGTCGTCATTGCAAAATCGTCAACTTCTGGTCTCAGATCCACTTCATAATCTAAGGTAAGCTGTTCCCCATTTTGGCTTGTATTGACCGAAATCAAATCGACTTCTGTACAATTGCGTTCCAATAAATGGCTGATCCTATCCGCAATCCTAGACTTATTTTCTAGCTCAATCGTCAGGTGACGGCGCCGTTGGTGGTCGGTCTTACTTTGCTTGGTTTCGAGCAAGAGCCAGATAGCTAACAGAAAGGCCGTGAACAAAACTGCCAATAAGAGGTAGCCCGACCCCGCTGCTAAACCAATAATCATGGCAAGGAAAATCGCGATCAATTCTCTAGAGCCGCTGGTAGCGGAACGAAATCGAATCAAGCTAAAGGTCCCTGCTACTGCGATCGAGGTCCCCAGACTCCCGTTCACCAGGAAAATCACCAGGGTCATCATGCAGGGAAGCAAGGTGAGACTGACGATAAATTCACGCGTATAGAGAGTACGGTATTTATAGGTCCAAGACAAGGCCATCCCGAGCACCAGGCTGACCAGCAAGGCTAGCATCAGGCGCACCGGATCTACGGTTGTCGTAGCGTTATTAAAAATAGAATCAAATAGATTAGACATAGGCAGCACCTGTCCTTTCTTGAATTGGCGTTGGTGCGTAGTCTAAGCCTTGTGACTTATGGTAGGCACAACTGTATTTCGAAAATTTCTGTTTGACCAGTCCGTACTTATCCAGAATGTCCTTCAGCCACTGAGGTTCTTCACCTGGGGCCTTGATTTCCATAATGATGGTATTTTCTTCTAATAAAGGCTCTCCAGCTTTCCCACGGAGGAGATTGACCTGCTGATCACGATAGACTAAGTTTTGGTCCAGGGTGACCCGAATCTTATTGTAAGGATAGCCTTGGATACTCTTCTTTTCTTTTAAGGACAAACGATCATAATGGATGTACATCTGAGGCTGTAGTCGGTAATCATAGCGCTGGCGCAGAGCTTGGATTTCTTGCACCAAGTCCAGATCCTGAATGGTCTGATCCACTAGTCCATCCGTCATGAGGCGGGTAATAGAGGTGGGGTTTGAGACCAGGCGGAGCTTGTGACCAATACCTTCTCCATCCTTTGATTTTACTTCTAGAAAAGCCGGACTCTCCACTGTTGGATGCTCCACATAGGTCCGCATACGGATCTTTTCTCGACGGTTCTGTTTAGCAAGGGCATCTTGGATCACATCAAAGTCTTCGGTATCAAAATAGACATTCGAAATCGTAGAGATGGGATAATCGTCTTCAACAACATATTTCTTCAAATCTTTCAATAAATCATCCAAGTCTTCTTTATTCACCACATATTTGGTTTCAATCCGCTTGAAGCTTGTCTCTACCGTTTTTTTCATATTTTTCTCCTTTTGTTCTATAAAAAGTTGGTCATTTTCTTTATCGTTATTTGTTGCAAAGCCACAAGTCGCTTTACTTGTTCCTTAGTTTAGTTGCCTTTTCTTAAGCTTTCATTAAGCCAAACTTAAAGAAAACTAAAGTTAAGGTTCCTTTCAGAAAAACTTCAGGAAACTTTCAGCTAGCAACTTTAGACTAGGAGCATATCAATGGAACGAGAGGAAAAGCTCATGAAATCAAACAAATGGAAATCCTTATTAACGGGGGTCGCTACCCTCACCTTACTGACAGCTTGTTCCCAAGCGTCATCTCAATCAGCTACAACAAGCAATACGCCCCAAACAACTGCTACTACTAATAAAACAACCAACACCAACTATTTTACAGATAAGGACAAGGACACCTCTTATGATGAAAGTACCGCCTCTACTGTCAAACTGTCTGGATCTTCTGCAAGTGTATCGGGTGACGGCGTAGCTGTTTCTGGATCTACTGTGACCATCTCTAAGGCCGGAACCTATGTCATCTCTGGTGAATCTAATGGGGTTCAAATCAAGGTCGAAGCAGATGATTCAGATGATGTTCATATCGTCTTAAAAGGGGTTACCATGACCAACACCAACGCGCCAATCTCTGCTACGAAAGCAGGACATGTCTACTTGACTCTAGCAGACGGCACGACCAATACCCTATCTGATTCCAGTTCAAATAATGATGAAGATGCCGATGCGGTCATCTTCTCTAAAGGCGACCTCACCATCAATGGTTCAGGTACGCTCAACATTGATGCCAAGAAGAACAACGGGATTAAGGCCAATGATACCCTCCACATCACAGGTGGAACCTATAAGATCACGGCTGTAGGAGATGCCTTCAACGTCAATGACGAACTCAATATCACTGGTACGACCATGACCATCGATGCAGATGAAGATGCAGTCAAGGTGGATAATGATGAAGATACTTCGGTCGGAACCATGTATCTGTCTGACAATACCATGACCATTTCAGCTGGGGACGATGGCATCCATGATTCTGGTGATCTAGTCATCGATAGCGGAACTTACAAGGTGACCGAGTCTGTCGAAGGCCTTGAAGGAAAATCAATCACCATTAACGGTGGAGATATCACCATCTACGCAAGCGATGACGGTGTCAATGCGGCCAATGCCAATGCCAACCAAGATGAAATTTTCTTCACCATGAATGGTGGAACCCTCAACGTTGAAGTTGGGCAAGGCGATACCGATCCAATCGACTCTAACGGCAATGTCACTGTGACTGGAGGAACCATCAATTTGACGGGACAATCCGGCTTTGACTTTGATGGAACAGCTACCTACACAGGCGGAGATATCTATATCAACGGTGAAAAACAAACAGAAATTGTCAACTCCATGCCTGGAGGCGGTGGGGCTCCCGGAGGTGGCGGACCTCAAGGCGGTGGACCTGGCAAGCCTGGTGGACGCTAAGTCCTTCTTCCAAGGCCACTAACTGAAGCACACAAGAGTTATTAAAAGATGACTCCCTCGCTTCAAATGAGATCACAAGGAGCTGACCCTTACAGGAGAGAAAGCTTGTATGAATACCTACTTCGTACAAGCTCTCTCCTGTTTTTTCGTGCTTTCCAAGCTTTTATAGTGTACAATAGAAGAAATAGCGCTCTATGATTAGAAAGGGATTTATATGATGTCTAAAAAAATTACTCTCCTTGCAACGCTCTTTTTGAGTCTTTTCTTCTTGACAGCCTGTATGTCTGATTTTCAATCATATTTCAAACCGGAAGAAACGAGCTCTCGTGCCTCTTCTAAAAAACAAGAGAAAAGTGAAAAAGAAGCCTCATCGTCAAAAAAATCATCTAAAGCTAGCTCTTCCAAAAAAGAGAAGAAAGAGTCTGAGACAGAAACCAGCTCTAGCAAAAAAATGGAGGAGCTCCCTGCCAATGCTAGCGAAGCTCCAACAGACAAGATCTATGCAACAGGCGATTCTGTCGTTTACTATAGAAAAGATGGCGATACATTAGAAGCCGCAACACCGGATTACGAAGGCTATACTAAAAAATTTGTTCAAAAAATTCTTGGGGAACCTGAAAATGTCCTTAACGACCCAAAGTATCTGGTAGAAACCTTCTCAGAAAAGGAACGGGAAAACCTCGTGAAACTATATCAAGAGGGACACTTAACAGATGAACAGCTTCGTGCTTTTTGGGCTGGTGCGATCGATATCGCTCAAGCCACTAGGTTCGGTCAAACGTACACGGTTTATATCTACAAACAGGGCCAAGTACAACTGGTCTTCAAAGAAGATAACCTTATCTACATCACTCCAAATCCAGAAGTGCTTTATTTTAACTAAGAAAAAGCCCTCTTCTCTATTGAGAAGAGGGCTTTGTTTCACATGAAACTTTAGATAGAGGAAGCTTAGTCTTCTTCCATCTTTTGAGGTTGATAGGCCATCATTCCTAGACCAATACACAAGCCCAAAACTAGGGTAAGGAAGGTGACTTGCCCACCTATCTGACCAGATAAGGAAATGGTTTCCCTTAATCCCGATACGGTATAACTCATTGGCAACAGTGGGTGAATAGTTTGGAAGAAACGATTGGTGAGGGCAAGCGGATAAGTCCCTGCACTAGAAGCCAGTTGAAGGAGCAAGAGAATCAAAGAGATAAATGCTCCGACCTTGTTGTTCCATGTCGTTAAGGCGGTTACCACGGACATGAAGGTCACACTTCCTAACACACAGAGGAAGAGAGTCAAGCTTTCATGGTTTGCCGCCATTCCGAGCAGGTGGACAGCTCCGTTGACCAGGACACCAGCCAAGACCGCAATCATCCCGTTCACTTCCAATCTCGATTTAAGCCAAGCCCAACGACTTTCTGGATGACGCCCAGATGGCAATTTGGCAAAAATCATATTGGTAGAGAGAGCCGCGACGAAAAGGGCAACAGATATCATATAAGGCGCCATTCCTACTCCGTTCACTGAAACATTGTCATGGTCTGTCTTCGAAAGAGTGATTGGATCTGACAATACGCTTGCATTTTCTTTTTCAGTGCTAGCGCTATTTAGTTGGTCCTTAGCTGAACTCAAGCCTTGACTAAGATTTTGACTACCTGTTTGGAGATCAGCCAAACCTCCGACAAGAACCTGACCCCCTGCCGCTAATTGACCAGAGCCATCAGCTATCTTAGTTGCACCATCCGCCAATTGCTGAGAACCTGATAGTAACTGACCTGATTTATCCGATAACTGATCAACTCCTGATACCAGTTGATCAACACCGCTAGCCAAAACCGGTGTTTGACCATTTAGTTGACCGATCCCACTAGCTAGCAATCCAGCGCCTGTTGTTAATTCGCTAGACTTACTAGTCAATTGGTTGGCTCCTGAAGCTAATTGATTCATTCCAGCAGTCAGAGTTGGCATTTTCCCATTTAGGTCTCCCAATCCTGCTGCTAGTTGATTACTTCCCATTACCAAGTCACCAGATTTCTGATCCAGCTGACTTGTCCCCGCACTCAATTGAGTAGCTCCTGCAATCAAGCTACTGCTATTATCCGTAAGCTGACTAGCTCCACCGGCTAACTGATCCACCCCTGTCGTATAGAGTTGAACGCCCTGGCTAAGGGTTTGGCTTGCTGGTAGAAGTTGCTCTGTCACTGCGGTCTGTAGGGAGCTCAAGCTAGTTGAAAGAGTATTCAAGGTAGACGAAGCTGTTGGCAAGATCTGGTTGGCACTTTCTTTTACTGTGGCCAAGGGACTCTCGGTTGTTAAGCTTTCTTGCAAGCCTTGAACAGTGGTTAAAATCGCTTGAGCAGCAGTCTCCGTGCTACTTGAAGTAGCAGAGACAGCAGCCGTCATTTCTGCCTGTTGCTCAGCTGTCATCGATTGATAGGCAGCAGTAGCTTGAAGATTTGCTAGCACTGAATTGCGGTCAGCCTGTGCTGCTGCTGAAATCCCTTGAGCAGAGGTGGCGATGCTTGCCAAAGCTGTGCTGAGTTGACTGGTATCTCCGCTCGTATTCTGAATAGCTTCATTTAATTGGGTGAGGCTTGCTGTTAATTGGGCAAGTTGCTCTTGTTGATTTGGTTGCGGAGTGAGTTGTGTGGATAAGGTTTGAATGCCTGTCTCTAACTGAGATACTCCGTTTCTTAAGGCTTCCGATTGGCCGCTTAATTGACTAGCTCCACCACTGAGAGTAGCAAGCCCTGAGCTATAGCTGGTGAGGCCAGCCGTCAAGTTACTAGCACCAACATTCAACTGACTAACTCCCTTTGTGTAGGTATCCAGTCCCGTTGAGAGAGTCGTCATCCCTGTATGCAATTGGCCAATCCCAGAGGCTAACTGTGGCGTTTGACTAGCCATTTGGTTTAAACCATTTCCCAGTTGTCCAACTCCCGACGTATAGGTCGTCAAACCACTACTAAAGGTTGTAAAGCCATCATGAAGTTGCCCAACTCCCGACACGAGAGTCGGAACTTTTTCCTGCATTTGATGAAGACCAGTTCCTAATTGGCCAACTCCATTGGTGTAGGCCAAGAGACCAGTGCTAAGAGTCTGTGCCCCATTTGAAAAAGACAGACTCGAGTTGGACAAGGTGGTCAAATGGTCTGTCAAGGTCTGTCCACCCTCTTTTAGCTGACCAGCACCGGTCGCTAATTTCTGGCTTCCTTCCGCTGCTGTTCCCATACCTGTCTTCAAACTTCCCATCTTTTCGAAAAGAGCGCTGGTATAGGTTTGGGTGACATTGCTAGCAACGGTTTGCTGGATTTTTATCATGGCTGAATCACTCATCTTACCAGCAATAAAGCTATGTCCACTAGATGTTTGGTAGGCAATGGTCATCTGTTCTGGGTGATTGGTTAAGATAGAAGCAGCTTTAGCAGATAGATCCTTAGGCAAGGTCACCACCATATAGTAATCACCCTTTTCCAACCCATCTTTAGCTGCTTTTTCATCGACAATATGAAAATCCAGGGCGTCACTTTTCTCAAAATTGGACACCATGTCTTTTCCGATTGTCAATTCTTCTTCCTGATAACGAGCTGGCTGGTCTTGATTTACAACTGCTACTGGCAGGTCGGAAACCTTGCCATAAGGATCCCACATAGAGGATAGAAAGATCACATTGTAGAGAGCTGGTATCAAGGCAACCCCGATCATCACAACGATAAAGGTCGGTTTCCTAAAAATCGCTTTCCATTCCTTAAACATTTTTCGTCTCCTTTTTATACACATTGTCTAATTTTTTTGATATAATTGATTATACAGTTCTTTTTAAAAATCGCAAGTTAAAAAAATCATTTTTGGACACTGTGTATAATTTTGTGTATAAAAGAGGGAGACTAGAATGGTTACCGAAAGCAACAAGCGAATAAAAACAAAACGGATCATCCAGGAAGCCATGGTTGACCTGCTTCATAGGGAGTCCTTTGATGAGATTTCAACTGTTCAGTTGGCAAAAGAGGCTGGTATCAGCCGGAGTAGCTTCTATACCCACTACCGTGATAAGTACGATATGATCGAGCGCTACCAACAGGAATTTTTCCACAAAGTTGAATACATCTTCGACAAACAACAAGATGATAAACACCAAGCTGTTACCGAAGTTTTCGAATTTCTCACCAAGGAGCCCCTCTTTGCTGTCCTTCTAACCGAGAATGGGACAAAAGAAATTCAATCCTTCTTGCGACACAAGCTACAAGTTCTACTAGTCGATAGCTTGCAAGAACGTTATGGCCATCGATCTTTGACCGAAATCGAAAGAGACTATAGTTCCGTCTACCTCACCAATGCCTTCTTTGGAGTCTGTCAAATGTGGGTGGCCCGTGGGCAAAAAGAAAGCCCCCAACAAATGGCGGACTTCCTATTAAAAATGCTGGAATAAAAGAGAGTGGGACAGAAATCGGTAATTCGTTAGAATTCGATTTCGTCGTCCCACCTCCGC
>NZ_JVIQ01000012.1:0-12429 GCF_001072745.1 Streptococcus sp. 400_SSPC
GCGTCTTGCTCGACAATCCAAATAAACATAGAAAGAGGCTAGGAATTTTGTCCCAGCCTCTTTCTTGTTATTCGTAGTCGCCACCGGTAAAGTTAAAGTATTCTTCTAGGCTTTTTCCTGAAGCTGCGACGTCTTTTGCATCTTCTCCAATATAGCGAAGGTGCCAACTTTCAGGCATGTAGCCTGTGCTTGCTTCTTTTCCTTCTTGATAGCGGACGATAAAGCCATACTTGGCAGCATTCTTAAGCAACCATTTGCTTGCGCCTGGTTCTTGGACCAGATTGCCACTAGTATCGATGAGGTCAAACGCTAGACCTGTCTGGTGCTCACTATAGCCAGGACGAGCTGAGTAGCGATCTGCTGCAGCTACTCCGTCTTTATTGACATAGCTTTGGTAGAGATCAACCTGAGTCTCATAACTGCGGAAACCACTGTATTGATCGCTGATAGCATAGCCTTCTGCCTGCATGGCTGCGATCAACTCGTGCAAGGCCGCAACAGCTGTTGGATCCTCACCTGGATTGTAGTCTGCAGCTAGGGGGTAGTGCTTGTTGGCGATGACGATATCTCCAGACTTCCCTTGGACACTGTAATAAGAACCATTGAAGGAAACACCTTTGTCTACTGTGACTTCGCCAGCCTTCTTCGTTGACTTGTCGCTATCATCAGACGAAGTTGCTTCAGAAGCACTGGTTTCTTTGCTGGCTGACGACTGAGCGACTTGCTTACTGGAAGCTGGCTCTTTTGGCGTCGAACTCTTTGACTCCTTCTGTTGCCCACAAGCGCCTAGGCTCAAAAGAACAAGGCCTGCAAGCGTCCATTTTGTCATGCTTAATTTCATCATTAAACTCCTAATTATCAGCTGTGACCGCGATAGCCGTAATCACGTAGGTATCCCCTACTGGTTTTAGAGTATAGGTCTTGTCCTTGCTACTCTGGCTATCTTTTCGGCTGGTCACATAGTGCACAGTATATTCTTCATGGGTTTTCACGATGATCATTCCGTTCTCTTCGGTAACGCTGAGGACGTTGAAAACACCTGGTGTATAGTAGTCGATTTCAGCCTTCTTGACGCCACCACCTGTCGTCCACTCCACCATTTCCTTGTAGGCATCACTTGAAGTGTCATAGTACTTGGAGTAGGTGTTGGATCTACTTGAGACAGATGAGAAGATTTCTGTCCGGTAGTCTTGGAGGAAGGAGGTGATAGCAGTTTTCTTCTCTTCTGCCTTCTTGGCTTCTTCTTCCTTGGCTTTACGAGCTGTTTCTGCATCTTTTAATCGTTTGGCTACATCCTTAGAAAGCTTCAAAGTGATGACTTCATCATCATCCGGAGTTTCACCAATCGTAACCTTGGCCTTTTCAGTTGTATAGCTCTCATTGTTGAGACTAAAGACTGCATGGACCTCGATTTCTTGATGGGCTACGACATCGACTTCAAATAGGGTACTTGTGCCGACTTCCTTGCCATTCACGGCTACCTTGATATCCGTTGGATTGCTGACTTCCTCTGGGAATTCAATTTCCAGAAGTCGTTTCTCAGAATTGAAGGTCAAGTCCAGCTTATTCTTCGAAGCTTGAGCTGGATCTAGCTTGACCTCACTAGAGATCTTTCCAACTTCGGTCTTACCATCTAGTTGCATGTCTCGTGGCGCAAAGTGAACCTTTCCAAGCTTGGTCGTTTGGTTCTTTTTGAGCACAGTCGAGTCTTTTTCGCTGGTCTTAAGCTTGGCATCATCCAGATTCGTAGTTGCTGTGACTTCAAGTGGATAGGTCGCGATGCGGTATTCTTGGAAGATACCGAATTTCTTATCCGCCTTCTCGATTCCAATCAGTAGATTCTGATTTTTGTCCTTGACGATCCCTGTTTTTGAAGACTGGGCGATATGATCTAATTCGTAAATGACATCAATCTTCTGAGCCGTCATGTAGTCAAGCAAGCCTTGAGCTTCTTCTTTGGTCCACTTATCTTTATCATTTGAAAGGATGCTAGCCACTTCCCGGTAATCCTTTTGTTCAATGGCTGTGACCAATTTGTCTACTGTCACCTGTGGGCCCGTAGTTGTCGAGAAGTAATAGCCTAGTCCAGACAAGGCCAAGACCAACAAAGCAAAAATACCAAAGAAGAAAACTTTCTTTTTCTTGCCCTTTTTCTCTTTTTTGACTTTCTTTTCTTTCTTTTTCTTGCCTTTCTTGCAAGCTTCTTCTTGCTCTGGCGCTTCTACTGGCACTAGGGCTTCAACTGGCTGGGACAGACTTTCTGGAGCTTCTGATGGACTCTCCACTGGCGCGAAGACCTGTGTTGTTTGATTGGTCTCATCCAAGTTAATCGTTGGAGCAGGTCCTTCTACGATTTCAAAGTTCTGGCTACGAGCTGATTCAATCTCTTCTGGAAGTGGTGCACGTCCATAGAGGGCGAAGAAACGCTCTTCCCAGGCCTGTTGGAGTGGATTTACAACTGCTTCTACCACTTCCTGCTCTCCTAGCCCTGGCACTTCAGACGCCACTTGGTCGATAGCTACTCCGGCAATTGATTTGATTGCCTTAAAATCAAAGCCGGAATCTCTTCCGGCAATGAATTCTTCAGGAGTAGGTTTGCGACCGATTACTTTTTCAAATAATTCTACCCATTTTTTGTTCATCGGTATGTTCTCCTAAAACCTAAATTATTTTTATCCGATAGTTGTTGAACAAGAAATTATGACCGTTTCCCTATCTGATTAGAAGAAGGAAGCGATATAGAAGGATACTTGTTCTAAAATGCGTCTGTCAATGATGCCAACAATGGTAAAGATGACAAGAATGACTGCTGTAGAAGCAAGGAGCAACAAGAATTTGTCAGCTTTGAATTTTGTTCTGTTCAAACCTTGGTAAACAGTGTAGAGCAAGCCCAAGAAGTAGAGAACAAAGATCAAAGATAGAAGGAAGCTAAAACCTTCAAAGTACTTGACTAGAGAAAGGATCAAGACAATGAGGGATGCAGGCAAGACATAGATAGACAAGCGAGCAAACTCATCAAATGAACGTTTGTAGGTGTATTCTTTATCTTGCAAGACAAGGTTACGAACCAAGAAACCAGTTAACTGAGTGGCGTAAAGTGTAAAGAAAGTTACAATGACAATCAACAAGTAAGCAGTAAATCCTACCTGAGCGTATGGGAAGGCACTCGCCACGAAGAATAGTGAGAGGCTAAGGATAAATGTTGTTAACACATAATGAAGGATACCATTCAAGATTTTTGGTTGATTTTCTACTGTTGGGCGAGCCAAAGCAGAAACGATCCATGACCAGAATCCTTTCATCGCTTGACCAAAAGCGTTTGGTTGAGCAGGTTGTGCATAATAGGCTTGACCTGGTTGAGGTTGACCTGGATAAGGTGCTTGTTGGAATCCTTGACCTGGAGCTTGACCTGGAGCTGGTTGACCAAATCCTGGTTGCGGCTGTTGTTGAGGCGCTTGTTGGAAGCCATTTGGTTGAGCACCAAAGGCTGGCGCTTCTGGCGCAGCATTGAACTGTGGCGCTTCTTGCACTGGTGCTTCTGGGGCAGCAGCAAATTGTGGCGCTTCTTGCACTGGTGCTTCTGGGGCAGCAGCGAATTGTGGTGCTTCTTGCACTGGCGCTTCTGGGGCAGCACTAAATTGTGGCGCCTCTTGAACTGGCGCTTCTGGTGCAGCATTGAACTGTGGTGCTTCTTGTAGTGGCGCTTCTGGGGCAGTAGCGAATTGTGGTACTTCTGGAGCTGGTGCTTCTGGGGCAGCAGCAAATTGTGGTGCCTCTTGCACTGGTGCTTCTGGGGCAGCAGCGAATTGTGGTACTTCTGGAGCTGGTGCTTCTGGGGCAGCAACAAAGCCAGCGTTTGCTTGCTCTGGAGATACTGGAGCCCCTACAAATTGTGAAGCCTCTTGCGCTGCTTGTTCTTCTTGGAACTCACCCGCAGCCAATGCTTGAGCAATCTCAGTTTCAGTTGCTGAACGACCGTTCACAGCTTCAAAGTAATCAAGCCAATCCTGTTTGATCATAAAATAATCTCCTTATAAAACAAAATACAGATATATTATATAAAAATTTCCACTAGAATTCAATGTTCTACCGGAATCCACAAGCTGCGATCTCCCAACTAGTCAAATGCATCCATGCCACCTTGGACGTTGGTCACGTCATAGCCCTCTTCTGCCAAAAATTGGCAGGCACGGGCCGAGCGTCGACCAGACTTGCAGATGACATAATAGGCTTGGTCTTTGTTCAGCTCTGAATAGCGTTCTGCCAACACTGATAAGGGAAGTAAGGTCACTCCATCCAGATGGAGGGCATCATATTCCTCCTGCTCACGGACATCGAGGACTTGGATTTCTCCTGCCTGGTACTTTGCTACAAAGTCATTAAATGGAATTTCTTTCATGATTTCTCCTTTTTGATGCCACTATGGCAAGGTTAGTATTTCATAGTTAAAGTCAATGGATTCTAAAAAGTGGAACAGGTCTTGGGTTTTGATAAAAACCGTCTTTTCATTCGTGTTCGGATGGAAGGTCATGATTTCCTCCGACACAATGGCCTGATCAAAATAGACGAGAATATCTTTTTCTGCATTATTTAACAAGCCAAAGGGAGATACTGTCCCAGCTGGTAACTGCATTTTTTCTGCCAGAGATTCAGCTGAAGCCATACGGATCCGATTGGCTCCCACTTGCTCTTTGAAATCCTCCATATCCAAGGGTTTCTGGTCATCCATGATGAGCAGATAGTACTGGGTTTTCTTCTTGTTGGTCAAAAACATGGACTTGGTCCGGACCCCTTCTAGACCTTCAATATAGGAATCGGCCTGCTCAGTCGTGAAGGCAGGTGGGTGTTCCACCACATCAAATTCAATCCCGAGTTCGTCCAATTTGGCTTTGACTTTTTGATATGCATTCATGGCAATACCTCCTATTGTGGTTATCACTCATTATTCTTTTTGTACTCTCTTAAAATCTGCTGGACTCTAGCCTGGAGAGCTGGCACCACTTCTGCCTCAAACCAGGGATTCTTGGCCATCCAGATCTGGTTGCGGGGCGAAGGGTGGACCAGAGGGAAATAATCTGGCAGATAGTCCTTGTACCGACGCACCCGCTCTGTCACCTTGCCACTGACCTTCTCATGGAGATAGTAAGCTTGGGCGTACTGGCCGATCAAGAGAGTCAAGTCAATATCTGGACACTCCTTGAGGAGTTGAGGGTGCCACTTTTCCGCAAAGCCCTTGCGAGGTGGCAGGTCCCCTGACTTACCATGCCCTGGAAAATAAAAGTCCATGGGAATGACCGCAAATAGACCCGAATGATAGAAGGTTTCTTCATCGACTCCTAACCACTCCCTTAGACGGTCTCCACTCTTGTCCTTCCAATAGAGGCCTGCTTCTTGGGTCTTGAGACCAGGAGCCTGACCAATAATATTGATCCGAGCAGTCTTTGGCGCCGCAAATAGGGGCTCGATCCCTTTATCCGTATAGTCTTTGTTTTGTGGATCGGCCATGATGGCCTCTTTGATCCGCTCCAGTTGCTCCATTTCTCCTCCTCTAAGCAAAAACTCAGCCAGCAAGTGCCGACTGAGTAGCGTCTTATTTGATGAGTTCGTAGATGGCTTCTGCGTAGATTGCAGCTGCACGGTAGAGATCTTCTACATCCGCAAATTCATTGGCTTGGTGCATGGTGTTCACATAGTCTGGGAACATAGCACCGAAAGCAACCCCACGTTTCAATAGACGACCAAAGGTTCCGCCACCGATTACTTGCTCATGACCTTTCAGTCCGGTTTGTTTTTCATAGACACGCAAAAGCGTTGAGACCAATTCATCTTCCATTGGAACATAGTGAGGGGTGTGGCCGTGAGCAGACAAACTAACGGACGCCACTCCTTCTACTTTTTCAAGTCCAGCTTTGATGGTTTCTGGATCTGTTCCTTTAGGGTAACGAATGTTCAAGGCAATAGTGTTATCTGAGCTGTTTTCGTCGAAGTTGAAGACACCCGCATTCATGCTGAGAGCCCCCATCTTTTCATCCACATGGGCAATGCCAAGTTTCTCACCAGCAAAGTCTTCATGAAGAAGAGAAGCTGACACCTGCAAGTAAGCTTTGGCATCTCCACCGAAGTCAAATTGGTTCAAGAAGAGAGCCAAGTAAGTTGCTCCATTGATTCCAGCTTCTGGAGTAGAGCCGTGGGCAGATTTCCCGATAATGGTGACTTTAAATTTACCGTCTTCCTCTGTTGCCACCTCATAACGAAGTTGGTGTTCATTGGCAAAGGCCTCCAAGAGACCAGCTATATCTGGTAATTGGCCAGAAACGACTGCTGTCGCTGATTCTGGTACCATATTTTCACGAAGGCCACCGGTGAAGCTATGAAGATGCGCTTGACCTGTATTTTGACTACCAAAGTGAAGGTACTCAGTGATGTTTCCTTTTTCCCCGTTGATGATTGGGAATTCGGCATCTGGAGAGAAGCCAAAGTCTGGATCAGGAAGACCGACATGTTTGAAATAGTAGTCCATATCGCCCCAGCCAGATTCTTCATCTGTACCGACAACGAAGCGCACGCGCTTAGAAACTGGCAATCCCAGATCCTTGATGATTTTCAAACCGTAGTAACAAGCTACTGTAGGCCCCTTGTCATCTGATGAACCACGCGCATAGAGTTTGCCATCGATAATCTCAGGTTTGTAAGGGTCTGTATTCCAGCCACTACCTGCAGGCACCACATCCATGTGGGCAAAGATCCCGAGCTCTTCTTCCCCTTGTCCAAAGGTGAAGTGTCCAGCATAGTTGTCCACATTGGTTGTTTCGTAGCCATCACGCTCAGCAATTTCCAAGAATTTCTCAAGAGCTTTGACGGGTCCAGGTCCATAAGGGTGAGTCGCATCCGCTTGGCTGTCATCCCGTTCTGAGTTGATTTCCAAGAGGCTGAAAAGGTCAGCCATCATTTCTTCGCGACGTTTTTCTACTTCTGCTTTAAAGTCAATTGTTGTCATGCATTCCTCCGTTATTTCGATTTAAATTGAATCCTCTAGAATCCCTTCAGCGACTGCCAAAGGATTCTAGAAAACCGGACTTGTATCGTACGAGACGAGGACCATCCGGTTCTTTCTGTTGTTATTAGCGTTTTTCGATGATTTCGTCTACTGGCAAGCGGTAGCTAGGTTCTACCTTCTCTGCTGCGTAACCAACCGTGATCAAGAGTTCTGGACGGAAACGCTCTTCGATTTCCAAGACTTCGTTGACTTTTGATTTGTCAAAGCCAAGGATGATGTTTGAGCCGATCCCTTGGTCCGTCAAGGCCAATACCAGGTTCATTGCGACCAATCCAGCATTCAATGCCAAGTAATCGCTAATCTGTTGTTCATTGTAGCGAGCATATTCTGCAGGTAGGTTTTGCATGAAGTATTGCAACTGCTCCTCTGAGAAGTTCTGGACCCCACCGACACGAGCAATCTTCCGAGCCCGACGTTGCAAATCGGTATCCGTAAAGAGAGCGATGGTCACAGGTGCTTCCATGACTTGGTCATAGTTCCCACCATAGGCTAGTTTAGCCAATTCCGCATTTTTCTGACGAACGACCACGAATTTCCATGGTTGGCTATTGTGCGCACTTGGTGCCAAGGTCGCAATTTCAATAGCTGTCCGCACATCCTTTGGATCGACCGGTTGGTCTGTGAAATGCTTGATCGCATGACGTTTTTTGTTGAGTTCTAGGAATTTCATAGTCAACTTCCTTTTCTAATTCTATTACTTCTATTTTAACACAAAATGAAAGAGCTTGCAGAGTTTTTTCATTGAGGACCCTGTTTCCTTTTCAACTAGGCTACCCGCCCTTCTATGGACTCAGATTATTCCGACGCAGGACTTTCTTTTTCAAAGAACTGGCCACTAGATTCTTGGATTTTGTTGATGATATCATCGTAGTGAGAATTTCTTTCTTCCTCATTGGTATTGTTGATTTCTTGATAGTTCAACGGATTTTCAACCTTTGGTTCTGGCTTGCGACTGAGGAAATCAAGAGTCCCCAGAAGAAACAAAATCAGGATCACTAGAGAGGTCCAGCCAGTTTCCTTCTTAGGTAGCCGAACTTCCTTGGTCGAAAGAGATTTCCAACTAGGGTTTTGATGTAAGAGCTCATAGACTCTCTTTTGAGTCGGGAAGAGGGTCAACAATGCATACAAGGTCAGAAAGAGAAATGAGAAACTATGGACAGAAACCCAACTATACCTAATTTTTACCTTAAAGGCCTTATAACCAGCTCCCCCCATATACACTTCTAGGGCGAAGACGGCGATTATCAAAAGACAGAAAATCAGGAATTGGACTTTCCATAGTTTTCTTAATCCTAAATACTCTTTTTTGAGCAATTCTTCTTTGTCCTTGGCTTGGTCTACTTCTATCAGAGCTTGGGTGCTTGGTTTTACTTCACTATTACTTTCAGTTGATCCTACTTTCGCTTCAACTGGTTCTACCTGTCTAGCAAAATAGGCTTCCGCTTCCCTGATGACTTTGCTAAGGTTTTCTTCCGTCAGCAGATAAGGAAAGCCATCGATCACCCAATTGTCTTTCTTTTCTAGTTTATCTGGCTTCATAACATGAAGAGCAAAGTGTCGTCCAACCAAGCTAATTGAAAATCTCGCATCATAATATTCAGATCGAACTGAAAAATCAACGCCATAAACAGTCTGATCCTCGGTCAGTTTTTTCGTTTCCATAAAGGAAACGTCCTTTGTAAACGTCGATCGGATTATCTCTTGTACTTGGGAAACTTTCTCTTCAATGGTAGCAGAATCAAGGGGGAGTGTTAAAGCAGAAATCGTATCAGTGGAAGTATTCCCTTCTAGACTATCTTTAAACCAATCCAAGAAAGAAGTCATATTGGAAACAGTTAGATCAATAGGTTGAGGAAATGGGAAGTCTTGTCTTTCTATCCCAGACATTGCTGGGTCTATCTCTTCAAGGACAAACTGCTGACCCGCTATCTCAAAGCTAAAAAAAGTTGGATAATGAGGCAACAAACAAGTAAAGACAACCCTAAAGGGTTCATTCTTTTCGAAGGGTCTTCTCCAAAAGTCTATTTTTGCTATTCCCTCAAAGGTAGATTCTATCATTCTTTTAAGGAGGAAATACTTTTTTAAGAGATTATCAGGAGTCAGTGCTTCAGAAAACATAAGGCCAGGTTGATCCAGATAAGCTTTGATCTTTCCAAAGCTAGCTCGAAAACGATCTCGATCATACAAAAACTCCATCCCAAATCTTTCAGGCCCCCAGAGGAGTGATACATCGTTACCTTCAACCAACATATTTATTGCTGTCTTATACTCTTCAAGATGAACCTCAAGAATAAAAGTTGGACCATAAGCACTCCGGGCCGTAGTTTCTATGTCTACAATTTCGAAATGCTCACCAAAAACATGTTGAAGGGCTTGTCGGATATCATTTACCACAAGCTCTCTATGCTGATCAACAGTTAATCCCATTTCTTTATTACTTACCCCTTATGCGTTTTTATAGACTGAAGGAAAGCATTAGCCTCCTTTAGATAGTCGTGTTGTTCAATCAAGGAAGTTAGAAGCTCGATGTTATGGCCCCGATAGTTATCCTCGCGTCTCAACTCTTCGTACATCTCAATAAATGGAAGGCCCTTGTCCTTGGCATCTTGGAGCTCTGCTTCATAGTCATACGCCACCTTCCGGAATTGCAGGTTGGTCACCCCATCTTCTTCGACATCGATCAGAGCATACTGAGCTCTGTGGTTTTGAATTGGTTCCCAGTCAAAATAAGGCATGCCAATAGTCCCGGGATTGAGGATCTGCTGGCCCTGACTGCCATAGCGAAGCAACTGCTTGTGAACATGACCGTAGATCGCCATATCCGTATGGTCATCGAGCAATTGGTCAAAGTTCTCCGTCGCATTAGCTGGACGCAAGTCTCCACCGTAATTCTTTTCTAGCAAGTTGTGGGTCAGTGAAAAGCGAATACCATTGACCTCCTTCTTCTCTACCAAAGGAAGGGATCGAAGCCAATCGATCCGTTTAGGATCCAGGCCTTCCATGAGGTACTGAGTAAGTCGGAGAAGCTGGATCTCCTGCGGATCCTCAAGCCCGTACTCGCCATCCAAGGCCTCTAGGATACAATCGTCCCAATTTCCACGAACAGCTGCTGTAATCGGAATCGCATCCAGCAATTCAAAAAGGTCCTCTCTTCCAGGCCCCGGTAGCAAAATATCCCCTAAAAGCCAGTATTCTGTCGCACCTAGAGCACGCGCATCTGCAATCACTGCCTCCAGGGCTGTCGTATCTCCGTGTATATCAGATAAAATAGCGATTCGATGGTTCATTATAAACTCCTTATGATTGGTATTGTTCAGAATTCTCCGCCACTTCCATCAAGGGACTTGCTTCTGCTTGCTGACCTTGATGGAGCTTGGCTTGCACTGCCTCCGCGACTGCTCGTGGGATACCAACCGTGACGATCTCATCCACAGTAGCTTCCTTGATCTTGGTCAGTGACTTGAAGTGCTTCATCAGTAACTGTTTGCGTTTTGGTCCTAAGCCTTCGATGCCGTCCAGCTGGGAGGAGAAGGAATTCTTGGACCGGAGCTGGCGGTGGAAGGTGATGGCGAAACGGTGGACTTCATCCTGGATCCGTTGGAGGAGGAAAAATTCCTGTGAGGTCCGAGAGAGTTCGATGACTTGGAGAGGATCACCGAAAAGCAATTCATGGGTTTGGTGCTTGTCATTCTTTTGCAGGCCTGCGATAGGAATATCCAGCCCCAACTCCTCTTGGATGACTTGCTTAGCAATATTGACCTGGCCCTGCCCCCCATCGATGACGATCAGATCTGGTGGCGTCAGGCCATCCCGCATGACACGACTGTAGCGTCTGCGAATGACCTCCCGCATGCTGGCATAGTCATCTGGACCCACGACAGTCTTAATCTTGTACTTACGATAGTCCTTTTTGCTTGGCTTCCCATTGACAAAGACCACCATGGCTGAGACCGGACTGGTCCCCATGATGTTGGAGTTGTCAAAAGACTCAATGCGCACAGGAGTTGGGATTTGCAAGAGTTTTCCAAGATTTTCAATAGCACCTTGGGTCTTCTCCATGGATTTTTCAAGGAGATTAAACTTCTGCTCCAGACTGACACGTGCATTCTTTATGGCCAGATTGACCAACTGCTTCTTCTCCCCACGCTGGGGCTTGAGGACCTTGGTATCCACTAAGGCCTTGACCGCTTCCTCATCGATATCTTGAGGGATCAGGATTTCATTGGGGATCAGGTGAGATTTCTCCTGGTAAAACTGCCCCACATAGGTCAAGAAATCCTCGTCTGGATCATTGTAGTAAGGGAAGAGATTGACTTCGCGCTCGATCAGCTTGCCCTGACGGACAAAGAAGACCTGCACACACATCCAGCCCTTGTCCGCGTAGTAGCCAAAAACATCCCGATTCTGCAAATCCTTGGCCATGACCCGCTGTTTGGTCCGCAGGGTCCCGATGGCCTGGATCAGATCGCGGTACTCGGCCGCCCGCTCGAATTCCATGTTTTGCGCAGCGGTAGTCATCTTGAGCTTGAGCTCATCGATAATCTTGTCATCCTGCCCCTTGAGGAAATCAGAAACCTCCTGGGCCATGCCCTTGAAATAGGCTTCGTCCTTATGGCAGACTGTATGAGCCATACACTGCCCTAAATGGTAGTAAAAGCAGACCTTGGAAGGCGGATTGGTACACTTGCGGAAAGGGAAAATCCGATCCAAAAGCCGTTTGATCTCATTGGCAGCTCCCACATCCGGATAGGGACCGAAATAGAGGCCACCATCCTTTTTAACCTGGCGCGTGATGATGAGGCGCGGATAGCGCTCATTGGTAATCTTGATGAAGGGATAGGACTTGTCGTCCTTGAGCATGATATTGTACTTGGGCTTGTTCTCCTTGATGAGGTTGATCTCAAGAAGCAAAGCCTCAATATTGGACTCAGTGACGATAAACTCAAAATCTACAATCTCAGATACCAGGGCTTCGGTCTTGGTATCGTGGCTCCCTCTGAAATAGGACCGCACCCGATTGCGAAGGTTTTTGGCCTTCCCCACATAGATGATGGTTCCGTTCTTATCTTTGTGAATGTAACAGCCCGGACTCGTCGGCAAAAGCTCGAGCTTGGATTTAATCAAGTTATTCATACTCTCTATTATAGCAAAAAGAAGGATGTAAAATAATCCTTTCATGAATGGAAACAAACTATTATTTTACATAAGACAGTTAGATGTTTATAAAAAAGTTGAATCTTTTATTCATTTAAGAGGATCAAAAACTTTCCGCTGTGAGAAAAATGCCTGAAACATAATTGTTTCAGGCATCGGAATTATTGAGACCTTAGGCTCAATAATTAGTCATGGAACTTCTTCGAAGTTCGCTGACG
>NZ_JVIQ01000013.1:0-9225 GCF_001072745.1 Streptococcus sp. 400_SSPC
ACTTATTAAGATACAAAGGGCGTCTGCGGATAAAGTCAAAATAGGAAGTTTGACGCAGAATCTATCGATTCTAGGAGAACTTATCTTTTTGACACAATCCGCAGCCCGTGTTCAATTTGTTTTGAACCTAAAGTTTCAAAACTCCCGAGTGCTTGAAACGTAGTGTTTCAAGCACTTTTCTCACGGCGGAAAGGTTCGAGATAAAGTTGAATAATTTCATAAAATAGAAATTAACTTTTTTATTGAAGGATCTCCACGTTGTTTTATGTAAATATAGTTTGTCTACAATCTAAAAGATGGCAAGGAACCTTCCCATCTTTTGAGCATCTATTTTTTAGAATCCAAACCAACCTTTGAAAGTATCCCAGGCATTTTGTGCTTTTCCAGGAATATCTGCTTCATCGATGGCTTTTTTGGCATCGTCTACGATACCTGCAGCGCGTTCTTTAACAGTATCAAAGAAGCCCTTGTCCTCTTCTGGACTCTCAGTTTCTGTTTCTTGACCGACAGGGGCAATGCCATTTTCCTGGTAAGAATTTTCCTCATTGTCAAAGCTAGTTCCTTCTGTATAAGGAAGGACGCTATTGGCTACATTTCGGAAGATCACTGAGGCTGTCTCTGCACTGGTCCCTGTCAAATAGTGGGTTTCATCCGTCTTAGGGAAACCTAGCCACTGACTAATGACCACATCTGGCGTGTAGCCAATGACCCACTGGTCACCAGAGAGATCTGGGTTGAAGTCTGTTTCAGTCGTTCCTGTTTTACCAGCCATGGTGTAGCCATATGGTGCTGCGTTGACACCCGTTCCGTTGGTAAAGGTTCCCAACATCATATTGGTCATCTTCTTATTGGCTGAGCTACTGAGCACTCGTTTCGATTTTTGACTGTGGCTTTTCACGACCTGACCGCTGGCATTTTCAATCTTGGTAATCAGATGGGCATCATTCATCACTCCATCGTTGGCAAAAGTTCCATAGGCCTGAGCCATTTGAAGAGGGTTGGTCGTCACGCCTGATCCCAGGGCTACTCCGAGAGATTTGTCCACATTGTCCATGTTGAGACCAAATTTTTTACCATAATCAAAGACAGTATTGAGTCCCAACTCATTGGCTGTCGCTACAGCTGGCAGGTTGAGAGATTCTGCCAAGGCTTGGTACATTGGAACGGTCGGACTACCTTGGATGCCACCATAGTTATCAACTGTATAACCGCCGTAGACCTTGGTCGCATTGTCCAATTCTTTATTGGTTGACCAGCCGTTGGCAACAGCTGGACTATAAACGACGAGAGGTTTAATGGTAGAACCAGGACTTCTCGCAGATTGAGTCGCATAGTTGTAGCTTCTGAAGCCAGCACCTTGGTCACTGGCCACGCGTCCGACAATAGCCCGCACTCCTCCAGTCTTAGGATCCAGAGCTACGCTACCAGATTCTGCTCGCGTGCCATCTTCAGCAACTGGGAAGAGATCTACATTGTCGTAGATGACTTGCATGCTGGCTTGGTAATTCTGGTCCATCTCTGTGTAGATCCGGTAACCATTCTTGATGATATCTTCTTCTGTTAGACCATATTCGTTGATAGCCTCGTTGATAACCGCATCGAAATAGGACGGGTAGCGATAATCTTCTGACTTGCCTTCATAGGCATCCACCAGTTGTCCATGAATGTCGACTGCGGCGGATTGATCTGCTGTGGCTTGGTCGATATAACCAGCTGCGACCATATTTTGTAGGACCGTATTGCGACGATTGGTTGCGTTCTCGACTGAATAAAGGGGGTTATAAATTTCTGGCCCCTTGAGCATACCGGCAAGGACAGCTGACTGATCCAGAGTCAACTCACTAGCGGATACACCGAAATACTTCTTAGAAGCATCTTCAATCCCCCAAATCCCATTTCCAAAATAGGCATTGTTGAGGTACATGGTCAAGATTTCTTTCTTACTATACTTTTTGTTAATCTCGAGGGCTAGGAAAAACTCCTTAGCCTTCCGCTCAACCGTCTGATCCTGAGAAAGATAGGCATTTTTTGCCAACTGTTGGGTGATCGTCGATCCCCCACCTGAGCGACCGGCAGTCAAAATCGCCAGGAAGAAACGACCATAGTTAATCCCACTATTTTTGTAGAAACTCCGGTCTTCCGTCGCAACAACCGCATTTTGCAAGTTTTCGCTAATGGCATCTAACTCAACGTAGGTCCCTTTTTGCCCCGTTAGGCTACCTGCTTGGTTCCCATCTTTATCATAGATGATCGTGGTTGCCTTGAGGGCATTTTGCAGATCTGCTACATTGGTCGTCTTGGCTATGTAGAAAAGATAACCTCCGACGACGAGACTAAAGGTCAGGCCAATCAGTAGGAAGATCTTGGTCAAGTGATACTTGCGCCAAAAACGTCTGATCGGATGTTGGGAGCGAGATTTTCTCCGTAACTTGTCCGAGCGGCTATAGGTTGGAGCTTGCTCCTCCCCGTCTGTTGATAACTCAACCTCTTCCGCAATTTTCGTTTGTTTTTTTTCTCGTTGGAAATGACGAATCATTCCCTCCATTAATTCTTTTAATTTGTTCATAGTCCCTATTTTATCACCTTCCTTAAGTCTAGACAAGAAAGACCTTCGCAAGAAAAGACGATTTTTAGCTTTCTTTAAGGTTGCTATCTAGTCCACGCTAGAGCGGGTTTCAGTGCCTTGTTCCTCCTTTTCTCTTCCTCCTTCTCGCCTTTTCTTTCCCCCCGCTTTCTGATACAATAACACTATGCACTATACAATTACGATACCAAGCTCCTTGCCCGCTATGACGGTCAAAGAGGCCCTTGAAGATTACTTTCTCATCCCACGAAAGATTCGTCATTTTTTGCGAACTAAAAAACATGTTCAAGTTAATGGAGAGATCGTCCACTGGCAATCCATGCTTGAGGCTGGAGACCAACTCACCCTCATCTTTGATCCGGAAGATTATGAAGAAAAGGAGCTCCTAGCAGGAGATGCTAGCCTGGTCCAAGCCCTCTATGAAGATGAGCACCTCATCATCGTGAACAAACCGGAAGGCATGAAAACGCACGCCAATCAACCAGATGAAATCGCCCTTCTTAATCATGTCTCCACTTATGTCGGGAAGACCTGTTATGTAGTCCATCGCTTAGACAAGGAAACCAGTGGGACTCTTGTCTTTGCCAAGAATCCTTTTGTTTTACCCGTCCTGAATCGACTGCTAGAAGACAAGAAAATCCAACGAGACTATTGGGCCCTCATCCTAGGTAGCTTACCCAAAAAGCAGTTAGTTTATAAGGACAAATTGGGACGAGATCGCCACGATCGACGCAAACGCATTGTTGATCCTCGAAAGGGCCTCTATGCGGAAACCCATGTGACCAGCTTAAAGACTTTCAAACGCACCAGCTTGGTCAACTGCCAGCTCCAGACAGGCCGTACCCACCAGATCCGCGTCCACCTATCTCACCACGGCCATCCAATCGTAGGGGATCCTCTCTATAATCCCGAAAGAGCTCCTCGTCTCATGCTCCATGCCCACCGCTTGCGACTCACCCACCCCTTTACCTTAGAGAAAATTCAAGTCGAAGCCTTCTCACCAAGTTTTGAGAAAGGATTAAAAGAGCAGACTTCTCCATAGAGACAAGCGACTGAGGCTCCTAATCTATTAGATTACAGAATAATCAAAAAACACAGAATCAAATTGATTCTGTGTTTTTCTGTTATTTCTACATAGGTCCTAGTCCGTCGTTTCTTCACTTGCGACTGGACTGGCTTCTGTTTTTTCTGACTCTGGTGATGGGGTCTGAGCAGTATCTGAAGCTTCTTCCTTATTTAGGCTAGGATCGCTTGTGGCAGGGTTTTGAGGGGCTTGGTCTGCTTTGTCTGCTTCCGCCACTGCTGTCGCTGGAGCCGCTAGCAAATCATCTCGAAGAGCTTGAATCGCCTGTAACAAGGCTTGCTTGTCGCTCTTTGGATCAGCTAGTTGATCAAAGAGGGCTTCTAAGCGTTCAAACTGAGCATCACTGGCTCCTTTTTCGACCAATTGTTGGTGGAGAGCGATCAACTGGTTATAAATCTCTTGATAGAGGGCTACGTCTCCAAGTTTAGGTTCTTCTGTTTTCTTTTGCTTTTGTTGTTCAATCGTTTCACCAACTTCACGCAAAAGAGTTTTCCCAGTTGTCAAAGCCGTGTCAGCATCTGGCTCTTGGCGCACCTGTTCCAAACGTTCTTCAAAAGCAGGACGTTTGCTTTCTTCTACTTGTGGCAAAAGAGTGGAGATTTGATCGAAAAGGGCTGTTAAGAGATTAGAGCGTTGACGAGACTCTGTCTTTTCATCCAGATCACCGTAGACCCCCTTGAGGAAGTCGTAAACAGCTATATTATAGGATGGAGCATCTGCCCCCTTTTGATCCAGAACTGTTTTTTCAATTGGATAGGTTGGAGCATTTTCTTGGGACAGTAGCTGGTCAATCGCTTGTTTAGCTTGGTAAAGCTCCATGAAATGGGCTTTTGAGTCCCAAGCTTCTTCAAAGGCCTGAGCCCGGTAAAGTTTCAAAGCAAGGTCTGCTGCTGTCGCCCGCAATTCCGGTGTTAAGCGCGCATCGCTTAAACTTTGGTAGAAATACTTGAGGTAGTCTACCGAAGTCACACCGGTCCGATCTTGCATCTCCTGAATGGCCTGCAGCAATTTTCCTTCTTGCTCCAATCGTTGACTATCCTTGGCTGTATAGGCTTCCTGCAACTGAGAAACGAGGCTCTCTTTCTTGAGTTGGAAGGCTTCGGTATCTAACAAGCGAACTTGTTCCAACAATTCCTGATAGCGACGGTCCAAGGCTGTTTCTTCTTTTGGTTTGACTTCCTGGGTCGCATGGATATATTCCTTGTCAACTTGCTCAAGACTTGCCAAGTAGCCTGCTGTTGAATTGCTTGGGAAGTTTTTAACAGTTTCTAAGAATTGACCCAAGTTCAACTCAATCCGTCTTTGTTGCAGAGGGTCTGAAGCGTATAAAGTCCGACTTTCTGCTAAGAGTTGGTTGACTTTGTCCTCTACAGCTTTCTGATCCAAGTCACCTTTCTGGTAAGCTGCTTGGATGGTCGGTAGACGGTGAGCCAAGTAGTCCGTCAAGCCTGCTGAGCGCACCTTGATATAGTGGTTATGGTCCCCATGCGGAATGACAAACTGACCATTCTCGATTTGCATCGTATATGGGGAAATACCAGAGCGAAGCGCTGTTGCATAGAGCTCATTGATAAAGTCTAGCTCAGGATTTCCTGTTTCAAGTGGAATCCGGACATGTTCCTTCCGAACTGCATAAGGGTGGATATGGGTTGGATCGTATTCTTGGTCTGGATTGTTAAAGACAAAGAAACCATTGGAAATCTTGATAGCTTCCCGAGGGACGCCGTAAGTCTGACTAATGTACTGGATTTTTTCTTCATCCGAAGCATCGCGCGAATAGGTCGCCACATCATCTGTCAGTGGTCGGCCCTTGTCCTCTTCCTTCTTACCAGCTAGCACTGCCTCTGCAGCTGCGATTTCTTGAGGTGAGAGATCCTTCTTGTAGAAGTAATGGGCATGGTCCCCGTGAGCGACCATATAGCCCTCGTCATCCTTGCTGATGACCTGATCTGCATGGAAACCATGATCATGTTCGCCTTCATGATGATGATCATGATCGGCTTCATGTTCCTCATGGTCATGCTTGTGATGAGGATCCTCCTTCTCGTGGTCTTGGTCATGATCAACTGGTTTTGTGTCTGGGCTTGAAGGTTGAGTTGGCTTTTCTTCTGTCGCTACAGTCCCAGTTTGAGACCGGAGGACTTGATACTGGCGTGCCAATTCCCGCTCTAAAGGCGAAAGCACACTATAAGGGATAAAATGGAAGTGATCCCCATGCGGATACACCACTCCTTGCTCTGTCCATTTGGTGATTTTGCTTGGATCAAAGACAGAACCATCCGACTCAACATGGCGCTCTGAAAGCGGGGTATGCTGCAACTCTTTCTGTAGGATTTCCAGACTTCGCCCTTCTGTCGTCACTGTTGGATGGGGAAGAGGAGTGGAGAGCGCTGGAGTGACAGGTGCTGGAATCGGTTGATTCGGATTAACCGGTGCAGTCAACTGGATAGAAGGGGGCAATACAGGTTTTACCTCATTTTTCCCTCCTCTACCATTTAAGATAGATAAGGCAGCAGCTAATTCTCCAGCTGATAAGGCGCTCTTCGGAATAAAGTGGTAATGGCCACCATGAGGAACGATAAAGCCATCCCCGGTATCAGAAATCACATCCCCAGGATGGAAGACATAGCCATCATCTGTCCGGTAGCCACCTTGACTTGGCTTGGCACCTGCTGTTAGACTTGCTACTGTTTTCCCTTCTCGTAGGGCCTGACTTGGCTGACTAAAATCACGAGTTTGCCCAGCATTTTGGACGCTATCTTTCGAACCTGAAACCAGCTCTCCTTTTTTCTGTTTGGCAATTTCCTCCACCGAACGGACATTCAGCGTATGTTGCGGATCGGTTAGATAAAGGTAGTAGGTCCCATCCTTCTTGATAATATAGCCATCTCGTACCTGTGTGACAATGTCTGATTGTTTCAGTTGGTAAGTGGGGTCCCGTAAAATCAACTCCTCACTAAATATCGCATCGTAAGGGACCTTGCCATTGTAGTAATGGAAATGATCTCCATGGGAAGTCACAAAGCCCTCGTCAGTAATCTTAACCACAATCTGCTCTGCCTGGGTCTTTTCCTTCGAGTTGACGGATTCAATGCTCTCTTCCTGTTTGTTTGATTTGCTAGCTGACTTTTTCTTGTCTCCTTGTAAATACTGCACCTGATTCTGACTCTTTTTGTCTTCCTTGACTGGTGCTTGCTGACTTAAGGCATAGGCACATAAACCCAGACCTAATGTTGCTACTAATCCAATTGTTCCTTTTTTCTTCATTCTTTCTACTTACTCCTGTAATTCTTTCGCTAGACTAGCCATATTTTCTTCTAGGTTCTCCAAGAAATCTTTGTTATTTTCTGGATCTGCTTCGAGAGGATCCAAAACCTTCACTTTTGCTCCTGTCGCCTTGGCAATGCTATCGGCCACCTTGGACGAGGTATGCTTCTCAACAAAGATGGTTTGAACTTGATAGTCCTTGACAAACTGCTGAATCTCAGCCAATTGACGGGCTGTTGGTTCCTGCTCAGGCGAGATCCCTGCGATTCCTAATTGTTTCAAGCCAAAGCGCTTGGCTAGATAAGAGAAGGCTGTATGCTGGGTTACGAAGGTCTTTTGTGTCGCTTTTTCAAAGAGAGGCTGGTATTTAGCCACCAAAGCCTCACAGCGTTTTTCAAGCTTTTGGGCATTGGCCTCATAATAACTTCTATTTTCTGGATCGATGTCTCCCAACTCTTTGGCGATGATCTTCCCTTCTTCGGCAATTTTCAGTGGATCCATCCAGGTATGAGGGTCATACAAGTGTTTAGCATCCTTCCCTTCCGTATCCTCGATGTCTTCTAAGCCAGCGACCTTATCCAATTCCATTCCTTTGCTGGCTTCGATGACCCGCAGTTTCGAGTCTTGCAAGCTAGGATCTAGACGTCCAGCCCAAGATTCGAGTGTTTGAGAATGGTAGACGAAGACATCCGCATCATATATCTGGGCTGTCTCCTTGGCCGAAGGTTCGTAATCATGAATCCCAGCGCCAGACTGAACCATCCAGACCTCGTTGCGATCGCCTGAAATTTCCTTAACTAGAGAATAGACAGGATAAAAACTCGTCACAATTTTGAGACCCTTTTTAGTTGAGCCAGCTCCCGAACTTCTCTGGCTTCCACAAGCTACTAGCAACAAGAGACAGATGAATCCAATTCCTAAGGCTCTTAGTTTCCTCCCCAACATGTATAAATCCTTTCTTTTTCTTAATTGGTTTATTAAACAGTTAATTAACTAGTTAATGATAACGCTAATTTTTTAGTTTGTCAAGGATTTTTTGTATTTTTTATCACACAAAAAAGAGGCCCCTAGGTGCCTCTTCTATACTCTCGATTAGTTAGACAAGATTAATCAAGCCTTGCGCTTATTTTTTCTTCTTTTTAAGGAGATAAGCTCCACCGCTTGTAGTACAAAGGCTAATACCAAGCTAATCAAGGAGATGGGGATACCAGTACTTAGCACTCTTGTCAAGTCCGCAAAGAATACAAAAAACCAGCCCTCTTTCAGAGCTGGTTATCTTTCTATTATAGAAAAGTACTTAGGCAAAAATGCCGAGATACTTGCTTGTTATCTATAACGTGGTGTAGCAAAGCCTCGGATATTCCCGTGTCCGATACGGTAAACATTGCGTTTTACGGTTCCAACATAACCGGAATTTCCTTCAATTGTATGAATCAGTCCATTTTCAACGTATTCAACAATTCCAATATGATCCGCAAATCCATTATTCGGTTGAGAGTCTTGGTCCCAGTTAAAGGTAATGATATCACCTGACTTCGGTGTAGAAGCCCCATTCTCATTCCAAATACCTAGATGTTTAAAGATTTGGATATGGCGTTCCACCCCACACTCACGACCAATCAAATGACTAAGCCCTTCGCGTTGGAAGACAGTTGTGACAAACACATCGCACCAATCATCTGTATTTTTCACAGGATAACCTACTGGCAACGGATGAACACTATTGTAATCTCTGACCAATTTAAGGTGCTCTGGAGATCCAGTCTCAACGCCAATCAAGCTTGATGCCGCCTTTAGAACTCGACCTAACTGACCATCTGCATCTTTTGCAGAAATATGCTTCAGATAGAGCTGATTTCTAGTTACAAAGTTCCGGTTCTCTACCTGCACCGTCGTGCCACCAACACCAACCTGACTACCATCACCCTGGATATAGTACAAATGGACATGGTAAGTACCTGTCGAAAACTTATGGTCAGAAGCCTTCACGCTTACCTTGTAAGTCCCATCGGATTGACGAGTCGCTTCATACCAAGTCAAATCATCCTGACCATTTACCTCAGACCAAGTTGGTACTTGAACAGTACGTACACCTTTAGGACTATAGACATTACTGATAATGACATCGAAAGTGCCATTATCCTTGTTATTATTTTGGATCGTAATCGTAGCAGTCGGAGTTGATTTCTGAACTTCTACAACAGTCTCTGTAACATAACGGCGCTTGTTTTCTTGATCAATATAATGAACGTGAACTTGGTACTGTCCAACTGAGTTCTTGTGGTCACTT